>CABSNH010000300.1 GCA_902478985.1 uncultured Collinsella sp. | reverse complement strand
TGTGTATAAGAGACAGGTGCCACCCGTATTCGCCAGGAGCTGTGCCAGGGTCATGTTGAGCTTGCCGCCGAGCTGCTCGGTCGTCCGTACATGCTGCGAGGTATTGTTGCCGGCGGTCGTCACCAGGGTTCCGACATGGGTTTTCCCACGGCAAATATTCAGGTGCCCGAGGGCATTCAGGTGCCTGCCGATGGCGTCTACGAGGGCCTGGTGCTGGTCGACGATACCGTATGGCCTGCCGCCGTCAACGTGGGCCTGCCGCCGACGTATGCCGACGATGCCGCCTCGGCGCATCTCGAGGCCAACTTGATCGGGTATGCGGGCGACCTGTACGGCGCCTCGGTTTCGCTGGCGTTTACGCGCTGGCTGCGCCCGTCGCGCGTGTTCGATTCGCTGGACGAGCTTATCGCGACCGTCGAGAGTAACATTGACGATATCCGTCATCATTTGGGTGAGCAGGGGGTGAGCATCCGTGATTAGCGATGAGGAAAAAGACCAGGTGCGCGCTGCGTCCGACCTGGTTGCCATCGTGCAGGAAACGGTTGAGCTCAAGCCCCGCGGCCATGAGTTTTGGGGTTGCTGCCCCTTCCATGGCGAAAAGACCCCGTCGTTTCACATTATCCCCGCCACGCAGGTGTGGCACTGCTTTGGCTGTGGCGAGGGCGGCGATGTCTTCACCTACATCATGAAGCGCGAGAACCTGAGCTTTCCCGAGTCGATTCGCTACCTGGCCGACCGTGCCGGCATTGAGCTGCACGATACCGGCGCCTATCGCGAGCACGGCACCAAGCGTGCCCGCATCTATGACCTGTGCGCCGAGACCGCCCAGTTCTATCACACCATGCTTATGCGCGGTAAGGACAGCCGTCCGCGCGAGTATTTCGCCAGCCGCGGTATGGGCGGCGACGTCTGCCGCCGCTACTGCCTGGGCTTTGCGCCGGGTCGCAACGCGCTGGTGTCGCATCTGTCGCAGGCGGGCTTTACCCCGCAGGAGATGATTGACGCCAACGTGGCCGTGAGCCGTGGGCGCGGGCAACTTGCCGACCGTTTTTACGACCGTGTGATGTTTCCCATCTTTGACGAGCAGGGTCATAACATTGCCTTTGGCGGGCGCATCATGGGCGACGGCCAGCCTAAGTACCTCAACACCGCCGAGACGAGCGTGTTCCATAAAAAGCGAAACCTCTACGGCTTTAACTGGGCTAAGGAGTTTATCGTCGCGCAGGATACCGCCATTGTGGTGGAGGGATATACCGACTGCATCGCCTGCTGGGAGGCGGGGATTAAAAACGTCGTCGCCACGCTGGGCACGGCGCTGACGGAACATCACGTAAAGACGCTCACCCGTTTTGCCAAGCGCATCGTGTATATGTTCGACGGTGATGCCGCCGGTCAAAAGGCTGCACGCCGCGCGATTCAGTTTATCGAGCAGGATTCGATGGACCTGCGCTGCGTGGTGCTTCCCGACGGCAACGACCCCATGGAGTTCATCACCGCGCATGG
>CABSNH010000299.1 GCA_902478985.1 uncultured Collinsella sp. | reverse complement strand
CCTCTGCGTGAGTTGCTCGGCAGCGTGTGCGCCGCGGCCTAGTATTTGGCATAAAGGGATGGGTTATTTTTGGTTGGTAAAGCGTTTGACCTGCCAAAATAAACCTGTCCCTTTTTGGTCGGTTGCCGTTTGGGGGCCGATTGGCAACGCTCGCTGATTATAGTCTTGACCTGCGCTAGAATAGTGGCATCTGAATGTCCGGGCGCATGGAGGCGTGCGTCCGTATGCTGAGGAGGACTCTATGGCAACTGTTGCCGCACCTATCGATGCTACGTCGACTGCCGCTTGGAAGGCGCTCGAGGCTCATCAGGAGAAGCTCGAGGCTGAAGGTATCGACCTCAAGGCCTGGTTCGCCGCCGATGCCGAGCGCGTGAACAAGCTGAGCTTTAACGCCGGTGACCTGCACTTCGATCTGTCCAAGAACCTGGTGACTGATGAGACCGTCAAGCTGCTGTGTGATCTTGCCCGCGAGGTGAAGCTCGAGGAGCGCCGCGACGCCATGTTCTCCGGCGAGCACATCAACACCACCGAGGACCGCGCCGTCCTGCACACCGCGCTGCGCCGTCCGGCAAGCGAGAAGGGCCAGCTCATCGTCGATGGCCAGGATGTCGTCGCCGACGTGCACGAGGTCCTCGACCGCATGTATGCCTTCGCCGAGCGCGTGCGCTCCGGTGAGTGGAAGGGCGTTACCGGCAAGAAGATCGAGCACCTGGTGTCCATCGGCATCGGTGGCTCCGATCTGGGCCCGGTCATGGCCTACGAGGCCCTGCGTCCCTACGCCGACGCCGGTATCGACTGTCGCTACATCTCCAACATCGACCCCAACGATCAGGCCGAGAAGCTCAAGGGTTTGGATCCCGAGACCACGCTCGTGATCATCGTCTCCAAGACCTTCACCACGCTCGAGACCCTCACCAACGCCCGCGAGGTCAAGACCTGGATGCTCGAGCAGCTCAAGGCTCAGGGCGCCATCGACGGCTCCGATGAGCAGAACGCCGAGGCCGTGGCCAAGCACTTCGTCGCTGTCTCCACCGCACTCGAGAAGGTCGAGGCCTTCGGCATCGACCCCGCTAACGCTTTTGGTTTCTGGAATTGGGTCGGCGGCCGCTACTCCGTCGACTCCGCCGTGGGCCTGTCGCTGATCGTCGTGCTCGGCCCCGAGCGCTTCCAGCAGTTCCTTGAGGGCTTCCACGCCATCGACGAGTACTTCTGCAACACGCCGCTCGAGAACAATGCCGTCGCGCTGATGGGTCTGCTCAACGTCTGGTACGTCAACTTCTTCGGTTCCAAGAGCCATGCCGTGCTGCCGTACTGCCAGTACCTGCACCGCTTCCCGGCCTACCTGCAGCAGCTCACCATGGAGTCCAACGGCAAGCACGTCCGCTGGGACGGCAGCGCTGTGACCTCCGATACCGGTGAGATCTTCTGGGGCGAGCCCGGCACCAACGGCCAGCATGCCTTCTACCAGCTGCTGCACCAGGGCACCGTGGTGGTTCCGGCCGA
>CABSNH010000298.1 GCA_902478985.1 uncultured Collinsella sp. | reverse complement strand
CGGTGCAAAGGACCATCGACATCATTCATACCGCAACGCCGCGTCAATGGATTCTGATCATGGTGCCCACACCCACCGATGCGCTCGCGCTGGTTAAGGGCGGTGTGCCCATTACCAAGATCAGCATAGGTCACATGCGGACAGGGGAGGGCAAGCACCCCGTAACGCCCGCAGTCGCCGTAGACGACGCAGATGTCGCCGCCTTCAAAGAGCTGCAAGAGCTCGGCATAGAGCTAGAAATCCGTTATCTCCCCGGCTCCGACCCCGATCCCATCGAGAACCTGCTCACGTGTTCCCCTGGGGGCGGAGGAAAAACGGATCATTTAGCCCACATAGAGGGCCCGTGTTGCGCCGCCTGCCAAAACTATGCCGGTTTACTACGGTGAATTGTCAATCGCTGAGCACGCTGAATATGCGATGAATAAAACCGCAGGTAGACGGGGTGTTCATTTCCTAAAAACCAGCGTGTGGTCGGATATCGCGGGTTTATCGTAGTAAACCGGCATAGTTTTGTTATGCCATCAATTCAGTAGCAGCAATAATAAGCCAAAAGAATGAAAAAGCGCCCGTCGGCGGTGGTGCCGGCGGGCGCTGCTGTGCGAGATGTCGCGTTGTGGGCCTAGTGCCTCATAAAGTGGTATTCGATCACATTGCTGTAGGGGTGACCCGGACCCACAATGCCCTGCGGGAACAGCGGCTGGTGCGGCGTGTCGGGGTACATCTCGGCCTCGAGGGCAAAGCCGGCGCCCCAGCCATAGTTGGCATCGTCCTTGGCGTGCTCGTCGCCCAGCCAGTTGCCGGTGTAGAGCTGCACGCCCGGGGCGGTGGTGTAGTAGTCCAGCTCACGACCGGTCCACATCTCCTCGACGTGCATCGCACGGCGCAGGCTGCGGCCGTACTGATAGCCATCGATGCACAGGCAGTGATCATAGCCACGGGCCTGCTTGATCTGCGGGTCGTCGGCCTCCATGCCGGGTGCGACGGGGCGCAGCTCGCGAAAGTCAAACGGTGTTCCCTCGACCGGAGCGATTTCGCCGGTGGGGATATTCTGCTCGTTAATGGGCAGGTAGTGGGCGGCGTTGGCGACAAAGAAATGTTCGCAGTCCATGCCGGCGTTATGGCCGGCAAGGTTAAAGTACGTGTGGTTGGTCATGGACACGTAGGTGGCACGGTCGCTCTCGCAACCATACTCGATACGGAAGAAACCGGTGCGTGTAACGGTAAACACGGCCGTAAAGGTGCGGTTGCCGGGCAGGCCCAGCTCACCATCCTCAAGCGAGGTGGTCATGCGCACGGCGTTATGGACCTCGTCGAGCTCAACATCCCACACGCGTTTATGCAGGCCGTGCTCAAGATCGCTGTGTAGGTTGTTGGCGCCCTCGTTGGCGGGCATATGCCAGTCCGTGCCGTCGATGGTGATCGTGGCGCCCGCGGTGCGGTTTGCCACGGGGCCGATGGTCGCGCCAAAGCAGGCGGGGTTGTCAAAGTAATCCTCGAGCTTATCGAAGCCCA
>CABSNH010000297.1 GCA_902478985.1 uncultured Collinsella sp. | reverse complement strand
CTCACGCTGTCCTTGATGTCGTTGAGGCCGAGCTCCTTGGCGTCGAGCTGATAGACGCGCTCGCCACCGTACTGGTTGACGAAACGGATGCCGCGCTCGTCGTTGCAGCGGCTGCGACCGACGCTGATGAGCTGGAACAGCGAGGTGCGCTTGTCCAGGATCTCGAAAGGACCGTGGAAGAAGTCGCAGGTGTTGATGGTGCAGGAGTCAATCTGCAGCATCTCCTGCACGTTGCAGATGCTAAAGACGTAGGCGGCACCAAAGAGCGGACCCTGAGCCATCACGTTGATGCAGGGCTTGTCGGCGTTCTGCTCGGCCCACTTGGCAGCGAGCGGACGGGTGTACTCGACGGCCTTGCGATAGATGGGGTCGACCAGGTCGAAGGCGGCCATAGCGGTCTCGTACTCGGCATAGCCCTCGGTCTGCTGCGTAAGCTCCATGGCGATCATGGTCACGACGGCGGAGTTGGTGCGGCCCATGCAGGACTCGTCGACGGCCAGGCTGTCATACTGGATCTTGTAGTCGCAGACCTCGGTGAGGCCGGACTCGTCGACATAGATTGCGATGGTGCTGGCGCCGTGGTCCTTGGCGACCTGGGCGGCGACGATGGTCTCCTTGGTGCCGCGCATGGACACGACGACGGCCAGGGTGTTCTCGTTGACGTAGGCCGGGGTGGCGTGCACGAATTCGTTGCTGGTGTAGCTGGAGCTCACGACCTGCGTGGCCTCGTGCTCCATAAAGTACTGGGCAGGATAGTTGCCGCCGTTGGATCCGCCGGCGCCAATCCACACAACGCGCTTGATGCCGCCCTTGTCTGCCTTGTCAACCAAAACCTGGGAGACGACATCCTTAACCTGTTCCTGAGTAGTCATCGTGCATCAGCCTTTCTTCTCGTTTGATGCTCTCGATGGTATACAAGTTACATACATGTTTTGGCTATGTCGACTAGTTGTATGCTATATTTGTCTTAGAAATTTTGCTGATGCGGTTTTCGATAACTAGCTACCAGCGGTTTTGTTATTGTATTGGATACATGCTCAATTAGATTCGCATACAGGTTAGATACAGGTTGATTGCATGAACGCTTCGTCTAAAAAGAAACTGGCCCAATACGAGCGCTTGGCGGGCATACTGCGCGACCGCATCGCTTCCGGCACCTACGCACGCGAGGACAAGCTGCCGTCCGAGATGGAACTCATGGACGAATCGGGGCTGTCGCGCAGCACCGTGCGTCATGCCCTTAAGGTGCTCGTTGATGAGGGTCTGGTTCGAACCGAGCGCGGGCGCGGCGCCTTTGTGGCCGACACGCCGGCGCTCCACGAGAACAACCTGGTGTTTTCGAGCTATACGGCGCAGGTCCAGGGTCAGGGCATGAAGCCCACCACGCGCACGGTGGACTCGGGCTTTACCAAGGCGGGCGGCAGCATAGCTAAGTTCTTTGATGCCGCCGTGGGCAGCAAGCTCGTCAAACTTGTCCGCCTGCGTTATCTGGACGATGCGCCGCTGTGCCTGGAGACCACCTATCTACCACCGAGCTT
>CABSNH010000296.1 GCA_902478985.1 uncultured Collinsella sp. | reverse complement strand
ATCTACACCCTAGAGTTCGTCGGCAGCGTCAGATGTGTATAAGAGACAGCAAGCGGTCCTGTCACGTTTTTCCTCGAATATTCGTCAATCACGCTATCCAACGCGGCGCGTGTCGACTCATCCATATCGGGAAACTCAAGGAGCATCTGCGACTTGATGTCCAATAGCCCATGCCTATAGTCCTTAACGGCATTTTCTGCCTCGGCCTTCTCCGCCTCTATGCGCAACGCCGCTGCCCCGGCAACAATTGCAGCGGGGGCCAATGGCACTGCCAGCGGTGAAGTGGCTATTCCGGCAGCGACTACAAAATTATCTCCCACCGAGCCGCTCATTATCACGTTCCCTTCTTCATGGATAACGGGGCCATCCCGGTCATCAAGCGTTTTTACTGCCTCATTTCTACCGCCGTCTTGCGCGATTCTGTTGCGCAACATTGGCGAGCGGCAGATTTGTCGATGTTGCGCAACAGAAGGCAGCGGTCAGCGCATATCCTGCTAATGGAAGAAAGGATGAAAGCGCGCCATGACCGGATCCTACGAAGAAGTTCGACTCGTCAAGTTTCATACGCCAGCACTGCTCTCCGAGCGTGAGCAGGCCGCGGCACGGCGTCGCTTTTGCACGCTTCTCGTTCCGCCGCAAAAGGGCGGCTTTGGCGGCAACGCTTATGTCCGCCGCGTCCAGAGCGGCGATCGCGCTTTTGAGCTCGCGCTTAAGATGCCGCGCCCCGATGCCCAGCCCGAGCAAGAACAGCTCAACCGAGAAACTTTGGAAGAGGAGTACCGCACCCTCTCCGTCGTATCCAATCTAAGGGGTTTTCCCGATGTCTACGGGTTTGGCTACACGGCGGACGGAACCCCGGCGCTGCTTATGGAGTGGGTTGACGGCGTCTCGCTTCTTGATGCACGGCCAGCTCTGAGCGATGGCACTGAAACCTGCCCCGGTGATATCGTCGCCGCGCTGGGTCTGAGCGTACTCAAGATCATCTTGTCCACGCAATCGCTCGACACGCCCTTTGTTCACCGCGACCTCTCCATGCGCAACATCATGCTGCGTCACGATCGCATCCCGCTCGAGGAGCAGGTGTCGAGCGGCTATTTTGACATCTGCCTGATCGATATGGGCAGTGCCAAGCTCGTTAAACCGGACTTTTCCTTTACCGTCGACGTCAACGCTTTTCGCGGTGCCACGCCGGCATACGCGGCACCCGAAATGCTGGAGCGGTTTAAGGCCGATCCCGGCGCGCGCGACAATCCCGCCGTCGACATCTATGCGCTGGGAAGCATCCTCTACGAGCTTTATTGCGGACGCGCCCCCTTTGAGGCAGAGCTCAGGCGCTCCGGAGACCACGCGCGCCTCAAGCGCACCGTGCAGCCGCAACCCCTTGCGCCCGCAACTCCCCGCGACCAGGGCTTGGTCAACGCGATTATGGCTTGTTTGGCAGTCTCGCAAGACGCACGCCCTTCGGCAAACGAACTCGCGGCGCGCCTTGAGCCTTTCGCCCGTACCTGTCTCTTATACACATCTCCGAGCCCACGAGACAG
>CABSNH010000295.1 GCA_902478985.1 uncultured Collinsella sp. | reverse complement strand
TATTAGTATTGTGTGCTAAATACGGTATCATTTACCTACGACCGTTGATAGAAAAGAGGCGAGGCGCATGGCGGTGCAAAGAAGGAATACCAGGCAGCGAAAGTTGGTTCTTGACGCTGTGCGCCAAAGCTATAACCATCCCACCGCCGATGAAATCTACAACGCCGTGCGCGAACAGGATGACAAGATCAGCCGCGGCACGGTCTACCGCAACCTCAATCTCTTAGCCGACGCAGGGGAGATTCTCTCTATTAAGACGCCGGGCGGCAGCCGCTTCGATCGCACCATCGAGCCGCATGCGCATATCATCTGCACCTCGTGCAGCCGCGTCATCGACGTGCCACTCCCCTTCGACGCCCAGCTCGACGCCAAGGCGTCCGAGCAAATCGGCTGGCACGTCACGTCGCACTACACCATCTTTGAGGGACTCTGCCCCGACTGCCTGCAGCCTTAGGGGCATGCCCGCAAATCTACTTGCCCATCCGCTGCAGCAAGCAGCACATTTCTAGGCATGTCCCGAAAACCTACTCGGCGAGCAGGCGGCGCAGTTCTTCTTCGACCGTGCGCACGTAACGGACGCGGTCGTTGATGCCACGCATAGAGGGATTGCAGCTCTCCATCAGATAGGGATGGCCCACTACGTTGAGCATGTCGCGGTCGTTTTCGTTATCGCCAAACGCCATCATCTCATCAGGCGAAATCCCCAGGGCACGACCGTAATCGGCAAGCGCGGAACCCTTACCCGAACCGAAACCGATAAAGTCCGTCCATTCGGTTCCCGACGTCATCACATCGACACGGTCGCTAAAGAGACGCTCGAAATACTCCAGAGCCGCGGGCTGCTCCGCCTCGGGCGTCTGGAAGGCAATCTTAATGACGTCCTCGTCGATATCCTCGGGACGGTCGACCACCGCCACATCGCAGTGGACCTCATAGCGCAAATGGTCGACGAACGCATCGTTGCCGCTCATGGTGTAGAGGTGCCCCTCACACGAAAGGGTCACGTCGGCATGGGGATACGCAACCACGGCATTCGCGATATCCATAGCAAGGCTGCGCTCCATGGAACGCTTGACAACGGCACGCCCCTCGCTCATCACCAGAGCTCCGTTTTCGCATACATAGGCGAGCTCATCGGCCACCGGGGCAAACAGGTAGCGCAAGCTCGCATATTGACGGCCACTCGCCGGCATAAACACAATGCCGCGACGATGCAGCTCGTCGATGAGCTCAAAGGCCTCGGAACGCGGCTCGCGCTCCCCCGGATGCAGCAACGTGCCGTCCAAATCGCATGCAATCAGCTTGATTCCCTCAAGACCCATACGCTTTCCCCCCAAAGCACCTCATCAACAGCAAGACGGACTTTGAATAGTTGCCTCTCAAAGTCCGCCTTGCTCATACGCACGTTAACCGCGCGCCTTCTTTACGATCGTAAAGTCTGGAGCCATACTCACAACGGCATCCGCCGCACTCGACGCAAAGCGCCGGCCCGCATCTGTCTCTTATACACATCTCCGAGCCCACGAGACAGGCAGAAATCTCG
>CABSNH010000294.1 GCA_902478985.1 uncultured Collinsella sp. | reverse complement strand
TCTTTCGACGCAAGCGGTGCTCATCATTTGTCATGGATTTGCTCCTTGCCCGCCCGTCGTCGCTCCTGCCTTGTAATTGTCCACAATGCGCTCTATCGTGCCATCTCGATCCATGGCAAACAATGCAGTATTGAGATCCTTTACGATCGGTCCTTCATAGCTGTCATCAAATGCAACGCCCAGGTCAACCGTCATAACGTTGTCGGCAAACACACGATAAACGCCGGGATACTGGGCGACGAGTCGATCAAGCGATTGAACGTCCGCCATCCAACAGTCGACATACCCTTTGGCGAGGGCGGCTTTGCAGAGTTCGGCAGAACCATACGATTTGATTTGCACGTCCGGCGAGATTTCCAGATCCCCTGCGAGCAATCGGCGTTCGCTCACCGAGCCCGCAATCACCGCGATGGTCTTGCTTCCATCGAGATGCGCCAAGGACTTGATGCCACTCGTTTTCTTGGCGGCAACCGAGACCGTCACGGTTAGATACGGCTCGGTCCAGTAATACTTATCCTCGCGATAACAAGGAGAATAATCACACCACAGGCAATCGATATCACCGTTTTTGAGCAGCCGGTCGCGATCGTTCCAGTCAATATCGACAAACTGTGGCTTAATCCCCGCACGCTTGCAGGCCTCGCGGGCGATGTCGATATCGATACCGGCGTAATCGCCCGTGGTATCGACATACACATAGGGGTCGTTATCCGTAACGCCGATTTTGAGTACCGGGAGATCTTTGCCGGCTTCATTCGAGGAGGAAGAACTGCTTCGAACGGTATACGTCAGGGCGGCCACACAGGCGGCAACAAGGAGCATGAGCATAAACGAGACGATGGCGGCTCGCTTGGTGCGTCCGGGCACGCGCCCCCCTTCATCGAAACAGCAGTCGGATTTCATTTTATACCCGGGGCTGATGCGGCGATAAAAAAGCGCCTCACCCAAGATGGGCAAGGCGCCAAAGGTTGAAATGCATCCGCAAGCGGTCGAATTAGGTTAACCCTACTCGAAGCTCAACTGCTCCAGGCGATCGAAGACCGTGTCGATACGGGTGAGGAAGTCCCACGGATCGAAGATCTCGTCGAGCTTCTCCTGGCTGACGGTGCAGCGCGGATCGGCCTCGAGACGCTCCTTAAAGGTGGGGCCGGAGACACAGTCCTGCACCTCGTGCCAGGTGGCCATGGCGTTTTCCTGCACGATAGCATAGGCATCCTCGCGGGTGATGCCCGTATCGACGAGGGCCAGCAGAACCTTGGAGGAGAAGATGAGGCCGCGGGTCTTGTTGAGGTTGGCCATCATGCGAGCGGGATACAGCTGCAGGCCGTCGATAACGCGGATGAGGCACTGGAACATGTGGTCGAGCGCGATGAAGCTATCGGCCTGGGCGACGCGCTCGGCAGAGGAGTGCGAAATATCGCGCTCGTGCCACAGGGCGACGTTGTCGAAGGCGACCTGGGCGTTGGACTTCACAACGCGCGACAGGCCGCAGACCTTCTCCATGGTGATCGGGTTGCGCTTGTGCGGCATGGCGGAGCTGCCCTTTTG
>CABSNH010000293.1 GCA_902478985.1 uncultured Collinsella sp. | reverse complement strand
CGTCGGCAGCGTCAGATGTGTATAAGAGACAGAGACAAAACCCTGCTCCTGGAAGAAGCGGTGGATGGCGGCAGCCGCGACAGAGCGGATGCGGAACACGGCGCGGAACAGGTTGGTGCGCGGGCGCAGGTGCTGCTGGGTGCGCAGGAACTCGACGGTTGCGCGCTTCTTCTGCAGCGGGTAATCCGGGGCGCTGACGCCCTCGACCTCGATGGAAGTGGCAGAAAGCTCGAAAGGCTGGGGCGCATCGGGGGTCAGCTTGACGGTGCCGGTGCAGATGAGTGCGGCCGAGACGTTTTGATGGGCGATCTCGTCGTAGTTGTCGAGTGCCTCGCGGTTCATGACGACCTGCAGGTCGCGGAAGCAGCTGCCGTCGTTGAGCGTAACAAAGCCAAAGTTCTTCATGTCGCGGACGGACTTGACCCAGCCGGCGATGGTGACGGTCTGGCCGCCGAGCGACTCGGCATCGGCATAGAGCTGCGCGATTTTGGTGCGGTTCACGTATCCTCCCATAACGGTTGAATGATAGTTATCCATACAGTTCGATATTCTAGCAGCTCGGTTCATTTGGGCTATACAGATAAGGCATTGGCGGGATGGTTTTCAAACGCCAAGCGCCCGCGGCCAAATGGTCGCGGGCGCTTGGCGTGGTGCCTTTTGGCTGTGTGGCGCGGGACTTGGCTACTTGGTCTTGGCCACCAGCAGCGGGTCGCCAAGCTTGACGAGCGGGTTGCCGCCGATAAGCGTTCCAGACTCGCCGACATGGTCGATGCTCTTAAGACGATCGAGCTCGGAGACGATGACGGTCACGATGTCCTCGTGGCCGGCGGCCTTGATGGCCTCGCGGTCGAAGCTGATGAGCGGCTGGCCTGCCTTGACCACATCGCCCATCTCGACAAAGCGGGCAAAACCCTTGCCGTTCATTTCCACGGTGCCCAGGCCGACATGGATGAACACGCGAAGACCGTCCTCGGTGATCATGCCAATGGAGTGGTTGGTGACAGTGGTGGCGCCGATGCGGCCGTTGGCGGGCGCATAGATGGTGCCGGTAATGGGCTCGATGCCATAGCCCTGGCCAAGCATGCCCGAGGCGATCGTCTCGTCGGGAACCTCGTCCAGGTTGACGAGCACGCCGTTGACGGGGGCATAGATGACGCCTTCGCGGGTGGCGAAGCTTGCTGCGGGCGGAACGGACGCCTCGCCGGCCGAGGTGAAGGTGGACTTAAGCGAATCGAGCAGACCCATAGTTGCCTCCAACTTAAATAGGCGCATATCGCGCGTTTGGTTTGCCGGAAACGTTTCATATGTGTTTCGCGGCTTGGTCAACGCCCCCTATTCTACGCTGCTCAGCGATACCTCTGAGCTGGGATTATGTGATATATCAGTTGAAGGGAAACTTATTGCTGGCGTGTTTCTGCGCCATGAGTTCAAGTGGGGTACGCTTGAAGGCGAAAAACAAGGGCGCTTAATTTGCGCGAAGGGAGCACATATGATTGTCGAGAACCATGCGCTGTGGGGCGAGGAGCCGACCGAGGATTATCCGGCGACGTTTACGTAT
>CABSNH010000292.1 GCA_902478985.1 uncultured Collinsella sp. | reverse complement strand
GCAAAGAGCTCGGTCACCATATCGAAGGCGCCATCGGCCACGGGGATGTCCTTCATGTTGGCCACGAAGTAGGTCGCATCGCCGCGCTTGGCAGCCAGGCGCACCATCTCTTTACCCAGGTCAAAGCCGTAAACATCCACGCCCGAAACCGCGCCCATGGCACTGGTGTAGTAGCCCTCGCCGCAGCAAATATCGAGCAGCATCATGGGGCAGTTCGTTGACGCTGCACGTCCAGACACCTGCTTGCGCACCAGCTCGACCATCGCATCGCGCAACGGCGCATAGTATCCACGGTTCAAAAAGTCACGTCGGCTGCGCGCCTGCGACTTGGGATCGCCCATGGAGTCGCCGCTCTTGGACGAACGCAGTAGGTACAGATAGCCCTCGCGCGCACGGTCAAACCGGTGCCCACCCGCGCATGCAGCACCGCGTTCGTCATCCACCAGCGGCTCATGGCAAACGGGACACAACAACATGGCAACTCCTTAGCGCGAACAACACAACGCCCACCATTGTCGCACGCCTTCCCCGCCTAGTCATTGGGGACGTTCTTGAATGAGTAATCGTTTTAGAACGTCCCCAATGACTAGTCGATTAGGAGTATCATCGTCTGCGCAAATAAGCACAAAAGAGCATGTTAGAGATTGAGAGCGTATGGCTGACACCGTATCTAAGCACATTGACATGACCACCGGATCGCTGTGGCGCAATGTTCCCCTGTTCGCCTTCCCCGTGGCCGCCACGAGCATCTTGGAGCAGCTGTCGAACCTCATCGCCACGGTCATCATCGGTAACTTCTCGGGCGACCAGGGAACCCTCGCCATGGCGGCGGTCGGCTCCAATGTTCCGCTTACCAGTCTTATGCTCAACTTGTTTATTGGCATGTCGCTTGGCTCCAACGTGGTCATCGCCAACGCTATCGGCCGCAACGATCAAAACATGGTCAAACGCGCCGTCCATACCTCGATTTTAATGGCGCTCGTGGGATTTGTCGTCATCGCACTGGGTGAGATCTTTGCCGAGCCCATGCTCGCCGCGCTCAACGTTCCCGCCGAAACCATGCCGCTCGCTTCGCTCTACCTACGCGTCTTTTTGCTCAGCATGCCCTCAATCTTGCTTTACAACTTTGAGGCCGCGATCTTCCGCTCCGTCGGCATCACCCGCATGCCGCTGCAGGCGCTTGCCGTGTCCACCGTCCTCAACATTGGCCTGGACCTCATCTTTGTCCCCGTACTCCACTGGGGCGTCGCGGGCGTCGCCATAGCCACCGCCATCGCCTACACCGTCAGCGCCGCTACGCTCTTTATCCGCCTGCTCAAGACCGACTCCGTCGTCCGCGTCACCCCGCGCGACCTGGCTATCGACCCCGTCGCCCTCAAACGCATCGTCAAGATCGGCCTGCCCGCCGGCATCCAAAGCGCCGTCTTTGCTGTCGCCAACATCATCATCCAGTCTGCCATCAACAGTCTGGGCACCGAGGTCATGGCCGCATCGAGCGCCGCCATGAGCCTGGAGTACGTGTGCTACAACCTGCTCAACAGCTTTAGCCAGGCTTGCACCACCTTTGTGGGACAAAACCACGGTGCCCGCCAGATCGACCGCTGCACCA
>CABSNH010000291.1 GCA_902478985.1 uncultured Collinsella sp. | reverse complement strand
ACCGTACCGTCATTATGATTGGCGCCACGACGGAGAATCCGTACTTCGAGGTCAACTCGGCATTGCTCTCGCGCGGTCGCGTGGTGGAACTTGAGCATCTTAAAGACGAGGATATCGCCACGCTTATTGAGCGTGCGCTCGAGGCGCCGCAGGGTTTGAACGGTAAGTTCTCGGCCGATGAGGATACGGTTAAGACCATTTGCACACTGGCAGCGGGTGACGCTCGATCGGCGCTCACGACGCTTGAGCTTGCGAGCGAGATTGCCGTCACGCGCCCCGATACCGAGGGAACGCCCGCGCCGGCGGCGGGGGAGCGCTATCCCATCACTGTTGACGACGTGAAGATTGCCAATCCGCGCCGTGGCTTTTCGTACGACAAAAACGGTGACATGCACTACGACATCATCAGTGCGTTTATTAAGTCTATGCGCGGTAGCGACCCCGATGCCACGATTTATTGGCTCGCGCGCATGATTGACGCGGGGGAGGATCCTAAGTTTATCGCTCGTCGTATTATGATTCAGGCTTCTGAGGACGTTGGCAACGCCGACCCACAGGCGCTTTTGGTGGCACATGCCGCGTTTAAGTCTGCCGAGGTCATTGGCTATCCCGAGTGCCGTATTAATCTGGCTCAGGCTGCTCTCTATGTGTGCTTGGCGCCTAAATCGAACGCGTGCGAGGCTTCGATCGATGCGGCGTTGGCCGATATTCATTCAAGTGGGCTCCGCGAGGTGCCGAGTTATCTGCGCGATCGTCATCGCCCGGGCAGCGACGAATACGGTGTGTATAAGTATCCGCACGATTATCCCGAAGGCTGGGTCGATCAGCGTTATTTGCCCGAGGGGCTGGAGCGCGGTGCGTTTTGGCAGCCTGCGGGCCGTGGCTGGGAAGAGTGGCGCGTAGAGCAAAGCGAGCGCGACCGTAGCGGCAGAGCGCCCAAGTAGGTCCTTGGGACCTCGCACATTCCCTTTGGGTATCTTTCCCCTTCTTTGGGGTACCATGAACAGCGTCTGTATTTCGATTCCTTCGGGAGGCTTGTATGAGTCCCATTCAAATCGCCCTGCTGCTGCTCGCCGTTGCCGGTGTGTGGGCTGTTATCGAGCTCGCGCTCACGCTGCGAAAGACCCGCACCGTCGTTGATTCGCTCGATAAGACCGTGAGCGACCTTAACAACACCATCGCCGAGGCACAGCCGGTGGTAGCAAAGCTCGATGGTGCCGTTGACGAGCTTACGCCGGCACTTGCCCAGATGGAGCCGCTGCTCAAGTCGAGCAAGACTGCCGTTGACGCCCTGACGTCCAACCTCGTTGAGGTTGAGGCGGTCGTTCGCGACATCTCTGAGGTCACGGGCACCATGGCCGAGGCAAGCAACGCTGTGTCGAGCGTGACTGATTCTGCTGCTGGCGCCGTGCAGAAGCTTTTCAATAAGGTGAAGGCTCCTGCAGCCGACGCCGATCGCAAGCTCGCCGCTGCCGCCACCGAGGCCGAGCAGCCTACCGAGCGCGTTCTGATTGGTGAGGCTGAGGACAAGGCCGCCGATGGTGCGGATGCGGCTCAGAAGCCCGCAGCCAAGCCTGTCTCTTATACACATCTCCGAGCCCACGAGACAGGC
>CABSNH010000290.1 GCA_902478985.1 uncultured Collinsella sp. | reverse complement strand
TGGCCCAGGACAAAGAAGTGATAGGCGCTCTCGAAGTCGGACACGACGGCGATCATGATGTTGATGGCGACGATCACAAACGGCCATGCACGGAACCAATGCGCCTTGCCGATCTTGCCCCACTGGTACTTAATGGCAATGAAGCCCCAGCAACCGGCCAGCGCCGCGTACACCTTGGCGTAGTGGAACCAGCTGTTCTGGTACACGTGAGTGGGGTTGGTGAGCGCCCACTCGGCACCCTGCGAAACGCCGACGGCGATGGCGACGCAATAGATGGTCATGGCCAGCGGAGCTACGCCAAAGATGATTGCCGCGCCCAGCTTGGTGCGGCGGCCGACCTCGTTGAGCACGATGAGGCCAATAAAGACCATGGCCCAGCCGGCCCAGTGGATAAGGGTATCGCTACCCCAAACATCGAACAGCATGCTGCTCTCCTTTCACACGCCCGCGGCCCCTCTTCCGATCGCGGGCAGTTTGGCCAAATGTCGTCAGTTTTGGGGCTTGCGCTCCGGATACTTGGCGGTATAGCCCTCGATGTGGAGTGTCGAGGCGATGATTTCCTTGACCGTCTCGTCGGGCACATCGGGGTGCGTGCGGATATACATCAATAACCCCATGATGAGGGTGTAGAACGTCTCGTAGACATGGTCGATGCGTAGCTCATGATGGGCGACAAAATCCACCACGGTGGTGTCGCAGATATACTGCGCCACGCGCTGGACAACGTTGTGCAAAAAGCCGCCGTAGAGCGCACCGCTGCTCGAGGTGAGCGTGCTCGGCAGCTCGTGGCCGCTCACGACCAGGTGCTTAAAGAGCGGGGCGACGGTGTCGAGTGCGCCTTCGATGTCGCCAACCGTGCGGCTGGCGTTCCACTGCTCGAGCTCGGCGATAAAACCGTCGATCGCTTCGTCCATGACGGCGGTGACGGCGGCGTCCATATCGGCGAAGTAGTGGTAGAACAGCGAGCGCGTGCAGCCGGCTCGCTTGGTCACGGCCGACACCGAAAGATGGGACACGCCCAGCTCGGAGCTCACGGTGCGCACGGCATCGAGGATCTCGCGACGGCGTTCGTCGCCCGTCAAGCGCTTTGCCGTGCTGTCGGGCGCGGGGACGGCGTCGGCCACAGAGGTGTTCGCTGCGTTACTGCTCATGTACTTGCCGCCTTTCATCCGTTTGAGCCCGACCGTTCGCCTAACAGTCTTGAATATTGTTGACGGTTCGTCAATACTGTTTTTGACACAATGTCAACAATAACGGGTGAACGGCGTGGGGGCATGTCGAGCCCGTAAAAAGAGGGGCGCTGCGTGCCTGCCAGGCTGCGGCAAGAGAAGGGACGACTATGATTCTCAACGGACCGGGGATTAGCTACACCGAGCCCGATATCGGTGCGGAGTTTGTGCCGCCGCTGCCGGAGCATCCGCGCGAGGCCATCGTCAAACTGTGCGAGCACTGCACTAACCGCCTGCTGCATCGCGACGAGCTGCTGGGCTATGAGTACTGGTCGTTTGCCGAGGCCGCGACTGACGAACAGGCCGAGGTACTCTGCAAGATGAAGATGCGCCGTCCCTACACGCTGCCCGAGATGGTCAAGCTCACCGGCATGCCCGAGGCCCAGATCGA
>CABSNH010000289.1 GCA_902478985.1 uncultured Collinsella sp. | reverse complement strand
AGGTTGGTCATGCGGATCTTAACCAGCTCGGTGATCTCACGCATGCCCTCCTTGGCCGGCTTCTTGGGATCGAAGCAGGCAGGGTTCTCGGCCATGTAGGCCATGAAGCCCTTGGTGTAGGCCTGACGCAGCTCGGTGGCGTAGTTAACCTTGCAGATGCCGTTCTTCACAGCCTCGGCAACCTGCTCATCGGGCACACCGGAGGTGCCGTGCAGAACCAGCGGCACGTCGACGGCGTCGCGGATGGCCTTGACCACGGACTGCTCGATGTGCGGATCGCTCGTGTACACGCCGTGGCTAGTGCCAACGCCAATTGCGAGGGAGGTGCAGCCGGTACGCTCGACGAACTCCTTGGCCTCGGCAGGATCGGTGTAGGGGCTCTCGCCCTCAACCGCGGGACCGTCGTCCTCCTTGCCGCCAACCTTACCGAGCTCGGCCTCGACGGGCACGCCCATGGCGCGGCCAGCGTCGGCGACGGACTTGGTCAGGGCGATGTTGTCCTCGAAGGACTCGTGCGAACCGTCGATCATGACAGAGGTGTAGCCCGTGCGGAAAGCCTGCATGCAGCGGTCATAGCCATCGCCGTGATCGAGGTGCAGGGCGACGGGCACGGAAGCGCGCTCGGCGGCAGCCTTGACCATGCCGTAGAAGTAGTCCAGACCAGCGGTCTTGATGGTGCCCGGGGTGGTCTGCATGATGACGGGGGACTTGGTCTCCTCGGCAGCGGCCAGAACGGCCATAACAAACTCGAGGTTCTCGACGTTGAAAGCGCCAACAGCGTAGTGGCCGGCCTGAGCGTCCTTGAGCATCTTTTCGGTGGTAACAAGTGCCATGAGCGTTTGCTCCTCTCCCTCGCCCGCATCTGGACATCGGGCGTAGTTGTTCACAAGGCGTTTTACCTTGCGTTTTGCTGCGCTCATTGTATGAAATTCAGCAGCTTTGCACGTGCGAGATATTGAGCCCATGCAGGTCAATACAGTCATTTTTGAAAAGCAAACGGAAGAAATTTGAGCCGAGTGAACATGTTCGATATTGAATTTTTGGCGTTCAGCGTCTTTCTTTTATAGAAAAGATAAGTAATCGAAAGGTGTTTTCTTACTCAAAAAGAAAATGAACGAAAATAGAGTCAACACAATTCCTGCAAATTTCAGACGATGATGGAGCAGATATGGCCCACGCAACAACCCGAGCTTTCGCCGACGAGCGTCGTTCCGCCATCATGGAGATGCTCGATCATAATGCCTCGGTGCAGGTAGCAGAAATCGCCCAGACCTTTGGCGTGTCCTCCGTCACCGCCCGCGCCGACCTGGACGCGCTCGCCGAAGCAGGCAAGCTGCGCCGCACGCACGGCGGTGCCGTATCACTCCACAAACGTCTGACCGTCTCCACGCAGGATCGCCGCATCAATGTCAACGTCGCCGCCAAGCAGGCCATCGCGCAAAGCGCCATCGAGCTCGTCAATGACGGCGACACGCTGCTCGTCGACTCGGGCACCACGGCGCTCGAGTTCGTTCGGCTCCTCGACCAGCGCAACGGCATCACCGTCATCACGGCCGACATTACCATTGCCGATTACATCGACGAGAGCATGCCCTCGGTCGATGTCGTCATGCTGGGCGGGGCG
>CABSNH010000288.1 GCA_902478985.1 uncultured Collinsella sp. | reverse complement strand
AGACGGAGCCGGTGATGCGTGAGCTGCACGAGCGCGGCGTGAAGTGTGCCATCGCAAGCTCGTCCTATCGCGAGCTGATCGACGAGCTAGTGGATATCGCCGGTATTGCCGATGTGCTGGACTACACCATCAGCGGTCACGAGTGCAGTGCGTTTAAGCCCGACCCCGAGATCTACCTGCGTGCCATGGAGGCGCTGGGGGTGGAGCCTACCGAGTGCCTGGTTATCGAGGATTCGCCTATGGGGATTGAGGCTGGCAAACGTTCCGGCGCCCGCGTCCTGGCGCTGCGTCCGCACGAGGGCGTCAACTTGGACCAGTCCGCCGCCGACGTTATCATCGACAACCTGACCGACATCTTGGCCGCTTTGTAGTGTCAATCCGCCGCGAGAAGCACGGGTTCAAACGTTTTTTGCGGTGGACTGGCTCAATTTGGTTTCGATTTTGATCCGTTTGGCTTCGATTCGGGCTAAGTGAGTAGACTTTTTGGCACAGGCCGAGCACAAAGTGCATCTGCTCTAGTAAAACCGCAGGTCACAGGGGTGGCGGTTTTGGGTGTGCTCGGCAGATCGTAAAAAGTCTACTCACTTGTAATTTGGGCCTTTGGTCGTGGGGGTTGCTGATCCCGCTTTGGTTGTCGAGAGAGGGTGAATTGAAGCGCCCCCGCACGCTCCATGCTACAATCGCGGGCATGCCCCACAACTACATCTGCCTTCGAAAGGAGCCTGCGTGGCGAACGCCATCGAACAGCTCACGGACCGCGTGCTCGTGCTCGGCCGCCTCACCATCGTCCGCCGCGCCATTACCGCCGTGGCGGTCACCATTTCCGCCGTTCTCCAGACATTTCTGATCCAGGCGTTCATTCGGCCCGCCGATCTGCTTCCGAGCGGTCTTACCGGCGTCGCGGTCCTGCTCGATCGCGTTACCTCGCTCGGCGGCGTTCGAATCGACATCTCGCTCGGCATGCTTGCGCTCAACATCCCCGTGGCGCTCCTATGCTGGAGCGGCATCAGCAAGCGCTTCGTCATCTTCTCGATGATGCAGGTCGTGCTCTCATCGCTGTTCCTCAACATCTTTCACTTTGCCCCGTTTTTGGGCGACAAGATTATGCTCATCATTTTTGGCGGCGTGGTCTCGGGCCTGGGCGCTGCCATCGCGCTCAAGTCCGGCGCATCCACCGGCGGCACCGACTTTATCGCGCTGTGGGTCTCCAACCACACAGGCAAGACTATCTGGGGCGTCATCTTTGGTTTCAACTGCTTTATCCTGGCGATCTTTGGCTTTATGTTTGGCTGGGACAAGGCGGCGTACTCCATCGTGTTCCAGTTTATTTCGACCAAGACCATCGACAGTTTCTATCGTCGCTACGACCGCGTGACGCTGCAGATCACGACGCGCAAGGCAGACGAGGTCATGACCGCCTATGTTGACCATTTTCAGCACGGCATTAGCTGCGCCGAGGTCATCGGCGGATACAGCCGCGAAAAGATGTACCTGCTGCACGCCGTTGTCTCGACCTACGAGAGTCAGGACATTATCAAGCTGGTGTGCGACGTTGATCCCGGCGCCGTGATCAACGTGTTCCACACGCTCAACTTTGTGGGCGGCTGGTGGGGCGGTCATGTCGACGAGC
>CABSNH010000287.1 GCA_902478985.1 uncultured Collinsella sp. | reverse complement strand
TCGAGGCCGACCTGGTCATCGGCGTGCCCGACTCCGGCCTGCCGCCCGCGGAGGGCTATTCGCACGAGAGCGGCATTCCCTTTGGCGAGGGCCTCATCAAGAATCGCTATGTGGGCCGTACGTTTATCGAGCCCACGCAGGAGCTGCGCGCCATGGGCGTGCGCATGAAGCTCAACCCGCTGCGCGACAACATCGAGGGCAAGCGCCTTGTCGTGATCGACGACTCCATCGTACGCGGCACCACCATGGTGCAGCTCGTCAAGATGCTGCGCAACGCCGGCGCCAAGGAGATTCACATCCGCATCAACTCGCCCGAGGTCATCTGGCCGTGCTTCTACGGTATCGATACCGACGTGCAGTCGCAGCTCATCAGCGCCAACAAGACGGTCGAGGAGATCTGCGAGTATATCGGCGCCGATTCGCTGGCCTTCCTTTCGGTTGAGGGCCTGCTGAAGGTCATGCCCAAGGGCGGCTACTGCGATGCGTGCTTTACCGGCCGTTATCCCGTGGCGATTCCCGAGAGCTTTGGCCGCGACAAGTTCATGGAGGGCTTTAAGCCCCGCAACCTGGATAAGCCGCTGCACTTTGACGACGACGCCGTGGTCGAGAAATACGATGACCGCAGCTGGGAAGAGAAGCACGGCGAGGCTTAAAACCTGCCATTTGGGGACAGGCTTATTTTGGTAGGTTTTACCTGCTGTTTTGTTGATTGAGCGGCGCGCGTTGCCAGAATGCGCGCCGAAATGAACGCAATTATGAGCACCGTTTGGCGCCCGGGCGGCGGACGGTAGTGGGAGAGGAAGGCTCAGATGAGCGACAGCAAGCATGTGACGTATGAGGATGCCGGCGTCGATACCGCCGAGGGCGGTCGCGCCGTCGACGCTATTAAGCAAATGGTTAAGGACACCAACCGCCCCGAGGTCATCGGCGGTATCGGTGGCTTTGGTGGCCTGTTCTCGGCCGCCGCACTTAAGGATATGAAAGACCCGATTCTGATCAGCGGTACCGACGGCGTGGGCACCAAACTCGTGCTCGCTCAGATTATGGACCGTCACGAGACGGTGGGCCAGGACCTGGTCGCCATGTGCGTCAACGACATTTTGGCTTCGGGTGCCGAGCCGCTGTTCTTCCTGGACTACGTTGCCATCGGCCACATTGAGGCCGAGCACATGGCAAAGATCATCAAGGGCGTGGCCGACGGCTGCAAGCTCGCGGGCTGCGCGCTCGTGGGTGGCGAGATGGCCGAGCACCCCGGTGTCATGGCCCCCGCCGATTACGACCTCGCCGGCTTTACCGTGGGCGTCGTCGACCGTCCCAAGATGCTCGACCCCGCGAACGTCCGCCCCGGCGACGTGATTCTGGGCCTGCCTTCCGCCGGCGCGCACTCCAACGGCTACTCGCTCGTGCGCAAAGTCATTGGCGTTGACGGCATCAAGCCGGGCACGCCCGAGGCCGCCGCTAAGGCCGAGGAGCTGAGCCGCCCGCTCGAGGCCCTCGGCGGCGCATCGCTGGCCGACGCCCTGCTGGCCCCCACGCGCATCTACGTCAAGCCGATTCTTGAGCTGCTGCGCGGTGGCGCTCCGGTGCACGCGATTGCCCACATCACCTGTCTCTTATACACATCTGACGCTGCCGACG
>CABSNH010000286.1 GCA_902478985.1 uncultured Collinsella sp. | reverse complement strand
CGTGGGCTCGGAGATGTGTATAAGAGACAGGGTCCTTTCAAAATAGCATGTGGGGCGAAAAGCTTATTCAGCCTTCTCCTCAGCAGCCTCGACAGCCTCAGCAGCTTCCTCGGCCTTGGGCTCCTCGGCGGCTGCGGACTCCTTAACGGGCGCCGCAGGCTCGGCCTCAGCGGCAACCGGCTTCTCCACAGCCGCAGCAGCCTCCACAGCCGCCGGCCTCTCAATCTCCGGGTGCATAAAGAAGTACAGGTCCAGATACTTGTCGGCCGAGCGCGTCCAGCTAAAGTCCTGGCTCATGGCCTGCGTGACCAGCTGGTTCCAGGCATCGCGGTTGTCCCAGAACAGGCGTGCCGCGCGGAACACCGCGTCGCCCATCTCGTCGCCGTTAAAGTTGGTAAACGAGAAGCCCGTGCCCTCGCCGGTAAACTCGTTGTACGGCTGCACGGTGTCCTTCAGGCCACCGGTCTCGCGCACGATGGGCAGGGTGCCGTAGCGCATGGCGATGATCTGCGACAGGCCGCAGGGCTCAAACTTCGAAGGCATCAGGAACATATCGGCGGCGGCGTACATGCGCTGCGACAGCGCCGGGTCAAACTCGATGCGCGCGGCCATGGTGCCGGGGTACTTGTCTTGGAAATAGCGCAGGCCGTCCTCGTAGTCGCGGTCGCCGGTACCCAGCACGGCCACCTGAACGCCGCCGGCGAGGATGCGGTCGAGCGCGTACATGACCAGGTCCATGCCCTTCTGGCGCGTCAGGCGCGTGACCATCACCATAAGCGGGCGGTCGTCGCGAACCTCGAGCCCCAGCTCTTCCTGCAGCTTGGCCTTGCACACGGCCTTGCCGGAACGGTCGTCAACCGTGTAGTTGGCGGCAATGCGCTTGTCGGTTGCCGGGTCAAAGGCCGCCACGTCAATGCCGTTGAGGATGCCCTGCAGCGAGTAGGAGCGCTCGCGCAGTACGCCGTCCAGGCCCTCGCCAAACTCGGGCGTCTGGATCTCGCCCGCGTAGGTGGGGCTCACCGTGGTGATGGCATCGGCATAGTGCAGCGCGCCCAGCATGTAGTTGATGCTGCAGGCGTCGCAGCGTAGCTGCGTAGCAGCCGCCGGAATATGCGCCACACCCAGGATGTCCTCCATCACGGTGTCGCTAAACTGGCCCTGGAACGCCACGTTGTGGATCGAAAACACGGTCTTGACACGGTCGTACAGCGGCAGGCCCTGGTAGAACTCCCGCAGGAACACGGGCGCCAGTGCCGTCTGCCAGTCATTGCAGTGCAGGATGTCGCACTCAAAGCCCTCGGGCAGGTGCTGCAGGCTCTCGGTAATGGCCTTGGAGAAGAACGCGAAGCGCTCGCCGTCGTCAAAGAAGCCGTACGGATAGTCGCGCGCAAAGTAGCGCTCGTTGTCAACAAACATATAGGTGACGCCGTCGTGCTCGAGCTTCTCGAGACCGCAGTACTCATTGCGCCAGCCCAGGCTCACGTAAAAGTCGGAAAAGTGCTCCATCTGCGCCTTGTACTCGTCCTTGATGGTGGCGTACTTGGGCACCATCACGATGACCTCGGCGCCGGCGCGTACAAGCGCCGCAGGCAGCGAGCCCGCCACGTCACCCAGGCCACCGGTCTTAACAAACGGTGCGC
>CABSNH010000285.1 GCA_902478985.1 uncultured Collinsella sp. | reverse complement strand
GCATCGCGACCATCATGCACGCCGACCAGATCATCGTGCTCGACGACGGCCACGTGGTGGGCACCGGTACGCACGAGGAGCTGCTGCGCAGCTGCCCGGCGTACCTGGAAATCGCACAGTCGCAGCTTTCCGCCAAGGAGCTGGGACTTACCCAAGAAGAGATTGCAGCCGTCATGGAAGGAGGCGAGCGCTAATGGCAGACGAGACCAAGACCCAAATTCCCAAGCCCACCCGTCAGCGTGGACCCATGGGCCGCATGGGCGGCATGCGTCGCGGCGAAAAGGCCAAGGACTTTAAGGGCACCATGAGGCAGCTGCTCGGCTATATCGGCCAGCACAAGGTTGCCGTGTTTGTCGCCGTCGCCTTTGCCGTATGCTCGGTCATCTTTAACATTGTGGGACCCAAGGTACTCGGCCAGGTTACGACCAAGCTGTTCGAGGGCCTGGTTGCCAAGGTCAACGGCACCGGCGATGTCGACTTTAACTGGATCGCCAAGACGCTCGGCTTTTTGCTCTGCCTGTACCTGGCGAGCTCTGCCTGCAGTCTGATCCAGGGCTGGCTCATGACCGGCGTCACGCAAAAGATTTGCTATCGCATGCGCAAAGAGATCGCCGCCAAGATCGCCGTCGTACCGATGAGCTACTTCAACGGTCACAGCAAGGGCGACGTGCTCAGCCGCATCACCAACGACGTCGATACACTCGGCCAGTCGCTCAACCAGAGCGTGACGCAGCTCATCACGTCGGTGACGCAGATTATCGGCGTGCTCGTTATGATGCTGTCGATCAGCCTGCCGCTTACCGGCGTCACCGTGCTCACGCTGCCGGCCGCCGCGATTATCTTGATGGTGATGATTCACTTCTCGCAGCCGTACTTCCGCGAGCAGCAGCAAGTCCTGGGCGCCGTCAACGGCATTATCGAGGAAGATTTTGCCGGACAGAACGTCATTCAGGTGTTCGACCGCGCCGAAGCCTCAATCGAGGAGTTCGACCGTCAAAACGACCGCCTCTTTATTAGTGGCTGGCGCTCGCAGTTCCTGTCGGGCCTGATGATGCCGCTTATGAGCTTGGTGGGTAACATGGGCTACGTGGGCGTCGTCGTGGTGGGTGCGCAGCTCGCGCTGACCGGCAATGCCACGCCCGGCGACATCCAGAGCTTTATCCAGTACGTGCGCAACTTTACGCAGCCGGTGCAGCAGCTGGGCAACGTGAGCAACACGATGCAGTCGATGGCAGCTGCCACCGAGCGTGTGTTTGAGTTCCTGGCCGCGCCCGAGGAGGAGCAGAAGGCCGACGCGCAAATTCCCGAAAAGCGCCCCGGTCACGTGGAGTTTGACCATGTCAAGTTTGGCTACACGCCCGACAAGACCATCATCCACGACTTTAGCTGCGAGGCGCAGCCCGGCCAGACCATCGCCATCGTCGGTCCCACCGGCGCTGGCAAGACCACGCTCATCAAGCTGCTGCAGCGCTTCTACGATGTGGACGGCGGTTCGCTGCGCGTCGAGGGCATCGACGTGCGCGACTGGGACCGCGCGGCGCTGCGCGGCGAGTTTGCCATGGTGCTGCAGGATACCTGGCTGTTTAACGGCACCATCCGCGAGAACATCCGCTACGGACGCCCCGATGCAAGCGATGCCGAGGTCGAAGCCGC
>CABSNH010000284.1 GCA_902478985.1 uncultured Collinsella sp. | reverse complement strand
TCGAGCCCGCCGGCAAGAAGCTGCTCATCGGCCAGTACGAGACTGTCGACAAGACCCGCGCACTCGGCATGATCGACGAGATTCGCGAGGCCATGCGCGCCTACGCTGCCGAGAAGGGCGCTGACGGCATTGTCCTGTGCATCACCGACATCATGGAGGAGGGCTCGCAGGTCCTGCTCGAGGGCGAGACCGAGGCCGCTCAGAAGGGCCTGGGCATTGCCGACGAGCACGACGGCGTCTGGATGCCGGGCGTCCTCTCCCGTAAGAAGCAGGTCGCTGCCCCCATCATGGCCGCCTGCTAGGTTTAGTTCACTAAACGCCACGACCGGATCGCGGACGCCCCGCGCTCCGGTCGTTTTTTGTGCATGGCGCCGCGTCGTCTCTTGGACAGGCGTGCCCGTGCCGTTGGGCAAATAATGTTCAACCTGTGGTTCCGCTTTTCGGCCACGCCTGCGTGCTTGTCGTGCAGGGTAGGCTAGATGCAAGCGTAATACGTTAGAGCGCGGCGCCGCCACTTGGGCGGGCCGTGCTTTTTTAAGACGGGAGCCTTCCCGTGAAAGGAGCCGCCCATGGCAGCACCCGAGCAGCTGTTCAACGTCCGTGAGCGCAAGCGTTTTGAGCGTCACGACATCTGGGAGCGCATCGCCGAGAACGGCACGATTTCCGCCGCCGTCATGGTCTTCGCCGCCATCGCCGCCGTCATTTGCGCCAATACCGATGCCTACGAGGCCATCCATCACTTTTTGGAGACCCCGCTGTATGTGGGTCTGGGCAACCTTACGGCCGGTCTCACCGTTGAGCTTTTCGTCAACGACTTTCTCATGGCGATTTTCTTTTTGTTGGTGGGTATTGAGCTTAAGTACGAGATGACGGTCGGCGAGCTCAAGAATCCGCGTCAGGCCATGCTTCCCATGCTGGCGGCCGTGGGTGGCGTCGTCGTTCCCGCCTGCATCTACCTGATCTTTAACCATGCCGGCGCCCGCAACGGTTGGGCCATCCCCATGGCAACCGATATTGCCTTTGCGCTGGGCGTGCTGTCGCTTTTGGGCAACCGCGTGCCCAACGGCGTGCGCGTGTTCTTCTCGACGCTCGCCATCGCCGACGACCTTATCTCCATCGCCGCCATCGCCATCTTCTACGGTCAGAGCCCCAATCCGTTTTGGTTGGGCGCCGCCGCGCTTGTGACCTGCGCGCTCGTGTGGCTCAACAAGACGCAGCATTACCGCCTTGCCCCGTATTCGGTACTGGGTCTGCTGTTGTGGTTCTGCATGTTCAAGAGCGGCGTACATGCCACGCTCGCCGGCGTCATCTTGGCCTTTACCATCCCGGCCAAGTGCGGCGTCAAGCTCGATAGCCTCACCGATTGGTTGGGCGAGTGCCTGCCGCTGCTTGATGACCGCTACGACGACGAGGCGCACATCTTGGGCCAGCATGACTTTACCGTCTCGACCACCAGGGTCGAGCGCGTCATGCACCGCGTGACCCCGCCGCTCATCCGCATGGAGCGTCTGATCTCCACGCCGGTCAACTTTGTGATTCTGCCGATCTTTGCGTTCGTGAACGCACAGGTTCGCCTAGTGGGCGTGGACATGAGCACGCTGCTCACCGACCCGGTGACGCTCGGCGTGTACTTTGGCATGCTGCTGGGCAAGCCGATTGGTAT
>CABSNH010000283.1 GCA_902478985.1 uncultured Collinsella sp. | reverse complement strand
CACTTGTAATCGTAGCGCGCCATAATACTTCCTTTTCAGCACAAAGCGGGCAGATTACTCTGCCCGCAAAAATTCAAACGTCTGTAACTGTACCCTACTTCGGGGGTTTTATCACGCTTCGCCCCAGAATCTATGGTTGTTGCGCAGGAGCTGTGCGGTTTTGTCCTCAGCGGCTGCAATGTCTGCCTCGTCAGCCTGCCAGGTCCAGTTGCCCGTGGCCACGCCCGGAACGTTCATGCGCGCGTCGTCGCCAAGCCCCAGGATATCCTGCAGCGGTATCATCACCAGGGGAGCGTCGCTTGCCAGCGCGTCGCTCATCAGCTTGGCCGCCAGCTCAACACCGCTCGGCTCGTCGCCGCCGGCAAAGGAACGCGTACACCAGCCTGCGAGCGTCGACGTGTCGTGCGTCGAGGTGTACAGAATTTTGCCGGGCGTGGGATGCACACCGCAACGAACGTCGTAGTCGCTAAACTCCAGCACGTCCATGCCGGGGAAGCCGCAGGTCGAAGCCATGGCGCGAACACCGGGCGTCAAATAGCCCAGGTCCTCAGCGATAAAGTTGAGAGGACCCAGCTCGTCATAGGCGGTCTGGAACAGGTCTTTGCCCGGTCCTGCCAGCCAGCGGCCGTCGGCGCAAGCCTTGCCCGCGGGAATACTAAAGTAGCTGTGGAAGCCCAGGAAGTGATCCAGACGCACG
Source organism: uncultured Collinsella sp. (assembly GCA_902478985.1). GTDB lineage: Bacteria > Actinomycetota > Coriobacteriia > Coriobacteriales > Coriobacteriaceae > Collinsella. Next base: position 968 of record CABSNH010000283.1, on the reverse strand, counting down.
CGGTCGTAGAGCGAGAACGCACGACGCAGGCGATCCATCCACCATCTATAGCCGTTCTGCTTCATGTAGTCCCAGCGGAACGTCGGGTTGCCCCACATCTGGCCTTTGGGCGCAAAGTTGTCGGGCGGCGCACCGGAAATCTCAATCGCCTTTCCGGTATCGGACAGCCAGAAGTTCTCGGGCTCGCTCCACGCGTCGGCCGAATCGTCCGAGACATACATCGGGATATCGCCGATGACCTCGATGCCCTTCTTGTGCGCATAGTTCATGAGCTCGCACCAGGCCAGGTCAAAGCGATACTGCATGTACGCCTGCAGCTCGGCCTCGTCGTGGAAGCGCTTGTCATCGATCAAATGCTCGTTGTAGCGCGCGACATCTGCCGGCCAATCATGGCGCGACTCGCCCTCAAAGTACTTCTTAACGGCCATGTAGACGCAGTATTTCTCGAGCCAATCGGCATTGCGATGTTTAAACGCGGTGTACAGTGGGTCGGCATCCTCGCCGCCGCGGGCCTTCCAGGTTTCAAAGTCGGCTGCTAGCTCCTCGTGGCTCTCGGGTAGCAGGTCGATATTGCCTGCAAAGGCCGAAGGACCAGCGTAAGGGGAGCGGAAGAAGTCCGTGGGGTTGACGGGGAGAACCTGCCAGTAGCGCATGCCCATGGCGGCCAGATGGTCGATAAAGCGACGCGTGGGCGCACCGATTGTGCCGGGTTTGCCGTCATCGGTCGGCACCGAGGTGATGTGGCACACGACGCCTGCGCCGTGATCGAGCGGCTCCTGCAGGCGCTTCTCGGCATGGTGATAGATGATCGAAGAGCCCAGCGGGTACAGGTCGAACGTAACCGTGCCGTTGTGGATTTCGCATTCGTGGCCGCTGATCACGTCGCTTGCACATTCGCCGAGCGCTGGGATCGTCACACAGTGCGAATTGCTGTCTCTTATACACATCTGACGCTGCCGACGAACTCT
>CABSNH010000282.1 GCA_902478985.1 uncultured Collinsella sp. | reverse complement strand
CCCTCAGCCCCGGAGACCCTCCCTGCCGTCACATTGTTCAATCAGTTTTGCGGGCGTGCACCGCTGCGCGGCTAGCCCGCATGCTCCTCGGCGGGGTTGGTCTGATGGATCTTGTTGAACTTCCGCCTTTGGCTCAAATGGAAACGGGAGACGCATCTGCATCCCCCGCTTTTGTTGTGGTTACTCTAGGTCAATAAATTTAGTGCTTAGGATCTTGCCGTCTTTTACTAGCATTCTGGCCATGGTGGGGCCTCGGGTGCCTCTGGGGTAGCTGGCGCTGCCCGGGTTGAGGACTAAGCAACGGCCCACTTGGGCTTCTTTGGTTACGTGGGTGTGGCCGTTGATGGCTACGTCTACGGATCCCACCGGAAGGTCTTCGCGGTAGTGGGCTACGGCGAATTTAAGGCCTTCGTAGGTAAAGAGCGCAAGACGGTCTACATCGGGGCCGTAGTCGCGGTAGTAATCGTTGTTGCCCAGTACGGCCCGCACGGGGGCGATGGTGCATAGGTGCTCGTAGTCCATCTCTGACGTAAGGTCGCCGGCGTGGATAATCAGATCCGCGCCCTCAAGCTCGTCCAGGAGCGCAGGCGACAAATAGCCGTGGGTGTCCGAGATGATGTCGATGCGCTTGGCGCTTGCGCTGTTCATGGGATCCCTTCCGCAAAAAACGATTCGGCAGATACATACAAAAAAGCCCCACGGCTCCGCAGACGATGGGTCTACAGAGCTGCGGGGCCAGCGTGCTAGAGACTCAGAGCCTTCTTGAGCGGCACGACGCGGCGGCGCGAAACCGGCACGCGTTCGTCGACGCCCGTAATGCCCAGCTGGATGGCGCCCGAGGGCACCGTCTCCACATCCGTGACGCACGCCAAGTTGACGATATAGCGGCGGTGAACACGGAAGAAGCCAAAGTCGCAGAGCTTGGCCTCAAACTGCGCCAGCGAGGTCGTCGACAAAAAGCGATCATCGACGGTATAGATGCAGGAGTAATCGTCCTTGGCCATGATAAAGCGAATGTCGTCCACGGGAATGAGCACCTTGCGGCCGCCCTTTTCCACCGGGATACGCTCGATGGTCACCTTGCTGTCCGTAACCGGCTTGGTGCGTTGCATGACCTTCTCGATCGCGCGATCCAAGCGAGCTTCCTCGACCGGCTTCATCAGATAATCGACGGCATCCACGTCGAATGCCTCGACCGCATGGTCACTATACGCAGTCACAAACACGATCGCCGGCGGATTTTTGAGCTTATGCAGCGCCTCGGCAAGTTGCAGGCCCGAGGCACCGGGCATCGAGATATCGAGAAACACGACATCCACGCGACTTTCCATAAGCATCTCGATGGCGGAGCGGACGCTCGACGCCTCCGTGATCGTGCCGATCTTGCCCGTTTGCTCGAGCAGGAAGCGAAGCTCCGAGCGAGCCGGCGCCTCATCATCCACAATCATCGCACGCAGCATAGGGATAAAACCTTTCGTCAACTAACTACGCCGGGCATCCGTCGCATGACGTTGAGCCCGTAGCCTTTTATTTTACTCTTGAATGTCAAAGATGCTCTCTGACAAATCAAGATGAAGGAGCACTTTGGTGCCCTTGCCCGGCGCCGATTCGACACGCGTATAGGAGTGCGGCCCATAAAAGCGATGGATGCGCTCAGAAATATTGTGCATGGCCACACCGGCGCCGCCACCCTGGGG
>CABSNH010000281.1 GCA_902478985.1 uncultured Collinsella sp. | reverse complement strand
GTCTCGAAGTACTTGGGATATTGGTCCAGGACCTCGGTCTGGTTGCGGAACATCATATGCAGGTGCTTGCTGACCAAAAAACTCGCCTCGATGGGGTCGCGACCGGCGATGGCGCGGCGGATTTGCTTGTGCTCGTTAACAATCTCCCGATTGTCGAGCGTCTGCGTGGCGGCGCGCAGCCAGCGGAAGCGCTCCAGGTCGGCATTTGTCTCCTCGAGCCATGCCCACACGGTGCTGCGGCACGCGATGCTAAAGATCATGCGGTGCATGAGGTTGTCGCTTAAAAAGAATCCGATGCGATCCTCTTCGGCCATGGCCTTTTCCTGCAGCGCGATGGCGCGGTCGAGCTGCTCGATGCCTGCCGAGGTGGCACGGGCGCAGCACTCCACAATCACCTGTTTTTCCAGGTGTTCGCGAATATAGCAGGCACTCTCGGCAAAGGTGAGGTTGATGGGCGAGACATAGGTGCCGCTTTGGGGCACGGTGCGCACTAGACCCTCTTGCGCCAGACGCACCAACGCCTCGCGCACAGGGGTGCGTCCCATATCCAGGTCGTCGCAAAGCTGTTTGACGCCCAGCTTTTCGCCCGGCTTGTAGTCCAGGTAGACGATTTTGCGTCGAATGGTGTGGTAGGACTGGTCCTGTAGGCTCGTTTCCTGCTCGCCGACGTGCATCGATTCTTCCATAGCGCCTCACAACCGTTCTATCACACTCATATGTCAGTTGTTAATTATGCCGCGAATCAGCTCTTCGCGGTGGGTAATTCGGCTGTTGCCCAAGAACTATTGCGGCATCTTAGCCTGTATTTGCGCAAAGCTGTGCCCAATGTTGCCGTATCATAAGCCGTCGCAAACGTGAAATAGAAAGAAGGAATCCCATATGCAACTGACAAATATCGTACGCGAGCGCTGGAAGGGTGTCTTGTTCTGCCTGATCATCGCCGTCCCCGCGACGTTGCTCGGCAAACAAATTGAGGTGGTCGGCGGTCCGGTATTTGCCATCCTCTTTGGCATGGTCCTGGCGCTCGTCTTTCCCAAGAATCGTCGCGAACAGCTCGCTGCCGGTGTTACCTATACGTCTAAAAAGGTCTTGCAGTACGCGGTTATCCTGCTTGGCTTTGGCATGAACCTCTCGCAGATTCTGTCCAAGGGCGCCCAGTCGCTGCCGATTATCGTGGCGACGATCTCGACCTCGCTTGTCATTGCCTTTGTGCTCTGCCACGTTATGAACGTGCCGGGCAAGATCGTGACGCTTGTGGGTGTGGGCTCGTCGATTTGCGGCGGTTCTGCCATCGCCGCGACAGCACCCGTCATCGATGCCGACGATCGCGAGATTGCCCAGGCTATTTCGGTCATCTTCCTGTTTAACGTTATCGCGGCGCTCGTGTTTCCGACGCTCGGCGGCATGCTCGGGCTGACCAACGAGGGCTTTGGCCTGTTTGCCGGCACCGCCATCAACGACACCTCGTCCGTGACGGCTGCGGCGAGCGCCTGGGACAGTATGCATCCCGGCGCCAATGTGCTCGAGAGCGCCACGGTGGTCAAACTTACCAGGACGCTGGCCATTATTCCCATTACATTGGTCCTCGCATGCTGGCAGATGCATCTGGCGCGCAAGGCCGGTGGCGACGCCAAAAGCACGTTCTCGCTTAAACGCGCGTTTCCCATGTTCGTGCTGTTCTTTGTGCTGGCGAGCGT
>CABSNH010000280.1 GCA_902478985.1 uncultured Collinsella sp. | reverse complement strand
GGGGGAGATGAGCGTCGTGTGCACGGTCTGATCCTGCGACGCTACGATACGAAAGGCCTGCTCATCGTCGGCATCCCAAGTGTCGGGCTTCAGGTCTGCAACAGCGACATGCTCAACGCGGGCCGCGGTAGGCGCGTGCTTCGACAGCGCGGCGACAAAGTCGTCGAGCGCCTCGACCGAAGCATGCGCCTCGATGTGCACGCCATCGCCCGCGTTGAGCACCCATCCGCAAATGTCATGCGCCATAGCCTCGCGATACACAAATGGCCGCATGCCAACGCCCTGCACAATGCCCGTCACGTGAATATGCACATGCCGCATGTGGCTCCCCTTCATTGAAGTGTGTGCTGTTACAGCCCCAGGCTTTGCTTGGTGGCGGCGCAGGTGAGCTCGCCGTGCTTAACGCCGCGCAGCCCCAGCAACCGGTCCGCCAGCTCGTAGACGCGTTTGCCGCGACCCTTGAGCGCCAGAATCTCCAGGCAGTTGTGGTGGTCCAGATGCACGTGCATGGTCGAGACAATCTCGTCGGTGTAGTCGTGCTGCACCTCGTCTAGACGGCGCGTCAGATCGCCGGTATGGTGGTCATAGATCATGGTGAGCGAACCGATGACCTGCTCGTCGGGTGTGCGCATCTGCTCCTTGGCAATCGAGGCGCGAATCAAATCGCGTACGGCCTCAGAACGGTTGGCCACGTCACCGCGGCGCGCGATCTGCTCGTCAAAGCGGCGCAGCAGGTCGTCGGGCGCGGTGACCGAAAAGCGGACAAGCTCGGAGCTGGAGCCGCTGCAGCGGCAGTTCGCATCGTCGTCCGCACCGTAATCGTGCTCGTGCTCGTGCTCGGCCACGTTACACCAGTTTCACAGAGCCGACGGAGTTGTGGTCGGCCTCGATGGCCTCCTCGTAGCCCTCGAGCGCATCGTGCGCCTCGTGCAGCGCAGACATGGCGGCCTCGAGCTTGGCGCCAATGCGCTCCATGTCAAAGTTCTCGGTCGCATGCAGCAGCTGATGGCTCCACTCGTGAGCGAGCTCAATGGTGTCGTCGACCTGCTTGACGCTCATGGCAAGCTGGCTCATGTTCATTCCGACGTCATGCATGGGAATCTCCTTTTGTGTGGGGCGATATGGTGGTTCAGATTCTACTACGCCCGCCTTGGGCGCCGTCGCATAAGAAAACGGGCGCGAGTCCGTCTGACCCGCACCCGTTCACTGGGGGCTGTTTGTGTCTACCATACTATCCGTGGCCGCATGTCTTGCGTTTGGCACTCCGGCGAGCGGTGCAAAACCGCTCATGGACGGCAGACAAGTAACAAGCGTATTACAGATGCTTCTCCAGCAGTGCCTGAAGTCTTGCCTTGGGTAAGGCGCCGACCGAGCGGTCGACCTCCTCGCCGTTCTTAAAGACGATCAGCGTGGGGATGCTCATGACGCCAAACTTCATGGCCAGATCCTGGTTGTCGTCGACGTTGCACTTGGCCACGGCCAGCTTGCCGGCCAGCTCGTCGGCAACCTCGTCTACGATGGGCGAGAGCGAGCGGCAAGGGCCGCACCACGGGGCCCAAAAATCAACCAGTACGGGCAGGCTATCGTTGACGACAGCGTCGAAATTCTCGGGGGTAATCTGCTTAATGTCAGCCATGGTGACCTCCATAATACGACGCGGCTCGGCCGCGTAAAACTCAGTACGACCGTGCTTATACCCAGCGGCTC
>CABSNH010000279.1 GCA_902478985.1 uncultured Collinsella sp. | reverse complement strand
ATCTTCGCCATCTGCAACTGCAACGTCAACGTGTGCTACGCCCTGCGCACCTCGCAGCTGTTCAACACGCCCAACCTGTCGCGCTCGGCCTATGTCGCCAAGGTCGAGAAGGACAAGTGCGTGGCCTGCGGTCGCTGCGTTGAGGTGTGCCCGGCCGGTGCCGCCAAGCTCGGCCAGAAGCTCTGCAGCAAAAAGGCCGGCGGACAGGTGCCCGAGTATCCGCGCCAGGAGCTGCCCGATGCCACCAAGTGGGACCACACCAAGTGGTCGCCCAACTACCGCAACGATAACCGTATCGAGACGCACAAGTCCGGCACCGCGCCCTGCAAGACGGCCTGCCCCGCGCACGTTGCCGTTCAGGGCTACTTAAAGCTTGCGGCGCAGGGCCGCTATGACGAGGCGCTGGCGCTCATTAAGCGCGAGAACCCACTGCCCGCTATCTGCGGCCGCGTGTGCAACCGTCGTTGCGAGGACGCCTGCACCCGCGGTCGCGTGGATGCCGCCGTGGCTATCGACGAGGTCAAGAAGTTTATCGCCCAGCGCGATCTTGATGCCGCGACCCGCTATGTCCCGCCCGTGGTAACACCGACGCGCGCCGGCGGCTTCGACCAGAAGATCGCCATTATCGGTGCCGGTCCGGCCGGCCTGTCCTGCGCTTTCTACCTGGCCGAGAAGGGCTACAAGCCCGTCGTGTTCGAGAAGAACGAGCGCCCGGGCGGTATGCTCACTTACGGTATTCCCAGCTTTAAGCTGCAGAAGGACGTTATCGAGGCCGAGGTCGAGGTTATTCGCCTGATGGGCGCCGAGTTCCGCTATGGCGTGGAGGTCGGTCGCGATGTGACGCTCGACGAGCTGCGCGTGCAGGGCTTTAAGGCCTTTTATGTTGCCATCGGCTGCCAGGGCGGCCGCCTCGCCGGTATTCCGGGCGAGGATGCCGAGGACGTGACCGTGGCCGTCGACTTTTTGCGCGAGGTCAACAGCGGCAAGATCGACGCGCTGCCCGGCCGCACCATCGTGGTGGGCGGCGGCAACGTGGCCATCGACGTCGCGCGCAACGCCTGCCGTCTGGGTTCCGATCACGTTGAGATGTTCTGCCTGGAGAGCGAGGCCCAGATGCCCGCCAGCGAGGAGGAACGTCGCGAGGCCGTTGAGGACGGCGCTCACATCAGCTGCGGCTGGGGCCCCAAGGAGGTTCACCTGGACGAGGCCGGTCGTGTGTGCGGTATCACCTTCAAGCGCTGTACGCGTGTCTTTGACGACGAGGGCCGTTTTGCGCCCGAGTACGATGAGAATGATCTTCGCCGTGTCGATGCCGACCGCGTCGTCATGTCGATTGGCCAGTCCATTGTGTGGGGCGATCTGCTGGCAGGCTCTAAGGTGGAGCTTGGCCGCGGCCAGGGCGCCCTTGCCGATCCCCAGACCTATCAGACCGCCGAGCCCGACATCTTTGTGGGCGGCGACGTCTACACCGGTCCGAGCTTTGCCATCGACGCCATCGCCGCCGGTCACGAGGCCGCCGTGTCCATCCATCGCTTTGTGCAGCCGGGCTCCACGCTCACCATCGGCCGCAATCAGCGCCACTACACTGCGCTCGACCGCGACGATGCCGTGATCGAGAGCTACGACAACGCGAGCCGCGAGGTGGCGCATATCGACCGCGAGCGCGAGAAGGCTGCGCCCTTTAGCGAGTACGTCGAGACCTTTACCGA
>CABSNH010000278.1 GCA_902478985.1 uncultured Collinsella sp. | reverse complement strand
TCGAGCGCGAGCGCGAGCGCATGGCGTTTGTGCCCGAGGACTATTGGCAGATCCGCGGTATGGGTGCCGCGCAGGGTGCTGCCGAGGACGATCGCTTTAAGATCGCGCACAAGACGGCACGCTTTACCGACAAGGACGCTGCCGAGACGGCGTACGGCCATGTTGACGGCGTCGCGACGGCAACCGTCGCCGCGGTGACCAAGCGCTCGCGCAAGCAGCAGCCGCCCACACCGTTTGCGACCACCTCGCTGCAGGCAGCCGCTGCGGCCGAGGGCATCTCACCTGCGCGTACCATGCGCATCGCCGAGTCCCTCTACATGGCGGGCCTCATCAGTTACCCGCGTGTCGACAATACCGTGTACCCTGCGACGCTCGATTTGGGCGCCGTGGTGAGCGATCTGGCAAAGATCAATCCGGCGCTGGCGCCGGTGTGCAAAAAGGTGCTCGCCGGTCCCATGAAGCCCACGCGCGGCAAAGTCGAAACCACCGACCACCCGCCTATTTACCCCACGGGCGAGGGCGATCCGTCCACGCTCGACGGCGGCCAGCGCAAGCTCTACGATCTCATCGCCCGCCGCTTCCTGGCGACGCTTATGGGTCCTGCGACCATCGAGAACACCAAGCTCGAGCTCGATGTGAACGGCGAGCCGTTCGTGGCTTCGGGCGATGTGCTCGTGACCCCCGGTTTCCGCGAGGCATACCCGTACGGCCTTAAGCGCGACGAGCAGATGCCGCCGCTTGAGCAGGGCGATACGGTCGACGTGTTCGACATTAAGCTCGAGGCCAAGCAGACCGAGCCGCCCGCGCGCTACAGCCAGGGCAAGCTCGTGCAGGAGATGGAAAAGCGCGGCCTGGGCACCAAGTCCACGCGCGCGAGCATCATCGAGCGCCTGTACGCCGTGCGTTACCTCAAAAACGATCCCGTGGAGCCGAGTCAGCTGGGTATCGCCATTATCGATGCGCTGTCGCAGTTTGCCCCGCGCATCACGAGTCCCGATATGACCAGCGAACTCGACGGCGACATGACCCGCGTGGAGCGCGGCGAGGACACCGAAGAGCATGTCGTGACACACTCGCGTGCGCTGCTGGCCGGTGTGCTCGACGAGCTGCTCAAGCATACGCAGGAGCTGGGCGACGCCATCAGCGACGCCGTCACGGCCGATGCGCGCGTGGGCGCCTGCCCCAAGTGCGGCAAGGACCTGGTTATGAAGACGAGCGCCAAGACCCGTGGCAGCTTTATCGGCTGCATGGGCTGGCCTGACTGCGACGTGACCTATCCGGTGCCGAGCGGCGTCAAGGTGAGCCCGCTCGAGGGCGAGGCCGCCGTGTGCCCCGAGTGCGGTGCGCCGCGCATTAAGTGCCAGCCGTTCCGCCAGAAGGCCTTCGAGATTTGCGTGAACCCCACATGCCCCACTAACTACGAGCCCGACCTTAAGGTGGGCGAGTGCAAGGTGTGTGCCGAGGCCGGACGCCATGGCGACCTGATTGCACACAAGAGCGAGAAGAGCGGCAAGCGCTTTATCCGCTGCACCAACTATGACGATTGCGGCGTGAGCTATCCGCTGCCGGCGCGTGGCAAACTCGAGGCGACGGGCGAGACCTGCCCCGAGTGCGGCGCTCCCATCGTGGTGGTCAACACGGCGCGCGGTCCGTGGCGTATCTGCGTCAACATGGACTGCCCGACCAAGGAGAAGAAGCCCGCCCGCGGCCGCAAGACTGCGACCAAGGCGAGC
>CABSNH010000277.1 GCA_902478985.1 uncultured Collinsella sp. | reverse complement strand
CGGCGGTCAGTACGGTGGGTACTTGCACGCGGCACTTGCCGGAGGCGCTCAGCCCATCGCAGATGGCGTCTGCCCAATGGGCGAGTTGTGCAGACGAGAGGTGGGGGCAGCCGATGAAGGCAAGCTTGGGGCGCGCGCCCGGGTTCTTCCACATAACGGGGTAGCTCGAGCGGATGCGTTCCAGCTCGGCGTCGTCAATGCGATAGATTTGGGCGTCTGGTGCTATGAGGTGTTCGCCTTGTTCGACGGCCTCGGGCGTGATGCCGTCCACGTGGTAGAGCCCGACAGCGCCGTTCGATGCGCTGGCGGCGCCCATGTCCTTAAGGTAGTCCTGCGTGCCGGGTGTGAGTTCGCGGCCAAGCCAGCGGTCGAGGCCTTTAATGTAAGGGACGTCTTCCATCACCTTCATGCCAATGGCGCTGCCAAGCACTTGCGCTTCGGGCTTGCGCTTACAGTCGACTTCGATGATCCAGGTCGCCTTGCGGCCCTCATCGGTGAGCAGGCCGAATTCCGGGACAAAGCCGGCAATTGAGCCGAACATCTCGATGATGCCGGAGTTGCGATTGCAGCGAGCGCCCAGCACGGAGTTGGCAAAGACCACGGCGCTGCTTTCTGCCCAGCTTAGGATGTCGCCACGCCGAGGTCGATTGCCAACCTCGGGCTGGTAACAGGTGCAGGTGAAAGCATCGTTGTCCAATAGACCCATGCTGCGCAGCTGTGCCTCATAATCGTCTTGTTTGGAATACATAATCTTGAACAGCAGCTTTTGCAGCGGGTTGGCCGGGACGGCGGGGTCGAGGGGCCTCGGGTCGACCGAGAATGACTGACCGGACAGGGCGCCGTCTTTCAGCAGCTCATCCATAAGGTCATAGACTGGACCGAGCATGGAGAGGCCAAAACTTGTGACAAGATGACCGTTTGCGCCGGTCACGGGAACCATACGCTCGGCGCCAAAGCATTCGCCGTACATAACGAGGGTCTTGACCACTTTGGCCATGGCGGGGCCCTTGGCGCCGTCGAGCAGGGCTTGTTGTTGGGAGGTCAGGTTCATCTGTGAGCCCATCCTTTCGTGTTAGATATTGGTGCCGAGTCGGTATGCCGCACGGACCGCTTCGAGCACACGGCCGGGCGCAAACCCATCGCCGATGTTATGCAGCTCGTCAGCGGCGTGCGTCTGCTGCAGTTTGTAGAACAGCGCGTCGTCGGGGTGTCCGCCGCAGGCAATGATTACCAAGTCGCAGGTTAGCTCGAGTGACTTCCAGTCGTTGCCGATTTTGGGTGCAAGCGGGTTTTCGACGTTCTCGGGCAAGACCGGTGACCACGAGACGTAGGGGTCGGGAACGTTTTTGTGGCAGTTGCGACTCAAGTGGAGACGCGCACACCTCGATGGGGCTCCAGACTCGCGTTTGCCGCCGACTTCCGCGCGCTCGACGCGTGTCATATTGAGGAGCCGCACATTGCGTCCCCTGAGCGTATGGAGTAGGTGGCCGCGATTTGCCGTGCAGGCGCCCTGCATCATGTGAGGCAGCATTTCAATTACGCTGACCTGTGGTATGCCGTGTTCGACGGTGAGCCATTGGGCAACCTCGCAGCCCACGGCCCCTCCGCCAATGATGGTGACGGTTTTGGCGTTGCCAAGCAGCGCGGGTTGGCGCAGTAGCTGCGTTGCCAGCACGGCATGGCCCGATGCTGCAAGCTCCGTAAGACCGGGGATGGGCGGTATTGCATTGGAAG
>CABSNH010000276.1 GCA_902478985.1 uncultured Collinsella sp. | reverse complement strand
ATTTCTGCCTGTCTCGTGGGCTCGGAGATGTGTATAAGAGACAGATGCGATCCTCAATCTCGCCCTTGGCGGTAAGCATGATAATGGGCACATCCGAGGTATCGCGGATAGTGCGGCAAACGCGCTCGCCGGGAATCTTGGGGAGCATAAGATCAAGTACAACCAGGTCGAACTGGTGCTTCTCGAACTCCTCGATCGCAGACTGGCCGTCGCCGACGCCAACAACCCAGTAGCCCTCGCGCTCGAGATAGGCAGCGACAGCGTCACGGATTGCCTTCTCGTCCTCGACCAGCAGAATCTTTTTTGCATCTGAAGCCATAACACGGCCCCCCTGTCTCAATTAGCTAAGAACAAGCCCATTTTAACGCACCTATGCCCGCCGAGCACCGCTACAGTGCGGCGGCTCGGCGGGCGGCACTCACAATTACAACGCGTTTATTCCCCCGTTGGCGCCCTTTTAACCCCTCGGCGCTAAAGAGAGAACAGGCGGGCGGTAACCGTCTCGGGAATTCCTTGGCTATTACGCACCGTGGCATAGGTTAAAAACGTATTCGATTTACCCGCCGTAGCTGGATAATCGCCATATTCGAGAGCGCGGTCGGGCGACAGCAGCGAACCATAGGTTTTGGCGGAGGTATCGATCAGAAAATGCGATGCCTGAACCTTAACCAGATATTTGCCTTTTCTGCCGGCAGCACACGCAAGCGGCTCGCGCGACAGGAATAGGAACGTCCCATTCTCGTTACCGATATAGGTGCCCATGTTGCCTAGGCTCCCCACGCCGCTATAGGTGGCCTCGATGGAGAACACAAACGTGTCGCCCATATATACGGCCTCGAAGGGAGACACCGATGAGGGAAGGACCAGCTGAGCCCTCTTGGTATTGTTGCCGTCCGTCAGGTCGATCGCCGTCATGCCGTAGTAGACGCCCTCGTCGTTGCGCACACGCGGGGAAATGGTCAAGATGCCGTCACTCACACGCGGGGCGGATGCAAAGCGGCCCGTTGACTTCCAAATGGCCTCGGCCTTTGCCTCGTCGAGCGAGCGACGGTAGCAATACGAGTCGTGACTCGTCTTATTGCCGCCTGCAGCAGGCATCTTGTACCAAATGACGGACGATTCGAACGCCGTAAACAGCGGCGGGTCGTAGTCCTTGCCGCCTCGGTCGAGCTCGACCACATCGCCGACAAGCGACGCACCTGCCGCATTTTGCGCATAGAGTTTCCATGATGCATTCGCAAAGTTCATCTCGACCCAAGCAAATACGCCATCGCCGGCGCGGACATCGTAAAACGAATACCCCGCACCTTCCACGGGATCCTCGACGAGCGTCGTGAGTGAGCCGTCGCCCAGGTTGAGCATGCCGAGCGTATTGGCATGCCGCGCCGATGCGGGCGCCATCATCGCCGCGGCGTAATCACCGTCGCAGTAGTACAGCAGCGTACCCAAAGGCAATGTCCATGAAGCTGCAGGCTCGAGGTCGATTTCGACAGCCTCGTACTCATCCGTAATCGAGACGATTTTTGAGTCATCTTTGATAACCTGCGGCTCGCCGGCGGCATCGTCGCTGGTGCCCGTTTTTTTCGAGCATCCGGCAAGTACCGTGGCAGCGCCCGCGGCAGCTCCACCGAGCACAAAGCCGCGGCGCGATATTCCGTTCTTGATGTGGTCGGCGATACCCATTAGGCGATCTCGGCGCGAGCGGCCTCGATAGCGCGGGTAAGCTGGTCGGCGC
>CABSNH010000275.1 GCA_902478985.1 uncultured Collinsella sp. | reverse complement strand
TCACGTTGCCGCCCTCAACTGGATGAACGGCAAGACCGGCGTCGAGATCTTTAACTTGGGCACCGGCACCGGCACCTCGGTACTCGAGGTCGTCGCCGCCTTCTCCAAGGCTTGTGGCAAGGAGCTGCCCTACGTGATCCGCGAGCGCCGCGCCGGCGACATCGCTGCCAACTGGTGCGATGCCTCCAAGGCCGAGCGCATGATGGGCTGGAAGGCCCAGTACGACATCGCGGACATGTGCCGCGATAGCTGGAACTGGCAGAGCCACAACCCCAACGGCTTCGCCGACGCCGAGTAGTAAAAACCTACATACCGCTCTTGCCCCGATCTCACGTTGTGAGGTCGGGGCTTTTTCATGGCATGTAACCATTCGCCGAAAATCGACCAACTTTTTTATCTTGCCTGTACATGTTTAAACAACATGTTTTACAATAGGCGTATCGAATCAGAACATCGGAGGCGGACTGCACACCCATCGGCAGGCCGACCCCACAACAAGAAGGTTGGTGAGCGCATTCATGGAGCGTGCAAGCGGCGTCCTCATGCCCGTCTCATCTCTGCCCGGACCATACGGAATCGGCGGCTTTGGCTGGAATGCCTACGACTTCGTCGATTTTCTCGCCTCGTGCAAACAACATTACTGGCAGATTCTGCCCCTTACGACGACCAGCTATGGCGATTCGCCCTATCAGTCGTTCTCGGCCCGCGCAGGCAACCCCAACTTTATCGACTTTGCCGAGCTTATCGAGGCAGGGTATCTGGAGCAGCACGATATCGATGGCGTGTATCTGGGATCCGACCCCAGCAATGTCGACTACGGTGCTATCTTTGGTGGCCGCCGTCAGATTCTCGACCGCGCCGCTGAGCGCTTTGCTGCCGACAAGCCGGCCGATTTCGATGACTTTATCCAGGCCAACGAGGACTGGCTCATCCCCTACTGTGAGTTCATGACCGTCAAAGAGGAGTGCGGTCTCAAGGCGTTTTGGGAGTGGCCCGCGGAGCTCCGCACCCGCGGCGAGGCTTCTGCCAAGGTCTGCGCCGACCATCCAGCGCGTATGCTCTACCACCAGATGACGCAGTACTTCTTCGATCGCCAGTGGAGCCGCCTCAAGGCCTATGCCAACGAGCGCGACATTCTCATCATCGGCGACCTGCCCATCTATGTCTCGCGTGACTCCGTCGAGATGTGGGCGACGCCTGAGCTCTTTAAGATCGACGCCGCCGGCAATCCCGTGAGCGTCGCCGGCACGCCGCCCGACCAGTTCTCGGCCACCGGCCAGTACTGGGGCAACCCCATCTACGACTGGGACGCCATGGAGTCCGACGGCTTCTCCTGGTGGGAGGACCGCATTCGCGCCGCCCTCGACATGTACGACGTCATCCGCCTGGATCACTTCCGCGGCTTCGAGGCCTATTGGGGGGTGCCGTTCTCCTCGCCCGATTCGTCCTACGGTTCGTGGACGCAGGGTCCCGGCCTCAAGTTCTTCAAGACGCTCGAGGAAAAGCTCGGCACGCTGCCCATCATCGCCGAGGACCTGGGCTTCCTCACCCCCGGCGTCATCGACATGCGCGACAACTCGGGCTTCCCCGGCATGAAGATCCTGCAGTTTGCCTTTGAGGGCACCAACTCGTACTACCTGCCGCATAACTACATCGCCAACACCGTCGCCTATGTGGGCACCCACGACAACGAGACGGCGCGCGGTTGGTTTGAGGGAACGGCCACCCCGCGTCAGCGCGAGCAG
>CABSNH010000274.1 GCA_902478985.1 uncultured Collinsella sp. | reverse complement strand
AATCTTGTTTGAAGCGTCTTCCCAGACTTCGCCGAGCAGCAGCGCGTCGGGCTTCTCGGCGAGCACGGCCTTTTTGATCTCGGCCAGGAAGTCGTCGGAAAGCTCGTCGGCCACGTCCAATCGCCAGCCGTGGGCACCGGCGCGCAGCCATTTGCGAATCACGCCGTCCTTGCCCAGGAGCTTCTCGCGCACCAGCTCGGAATTCTCGTTGATGGCGGGCATGTTGCCCACGCCCCACCAGCAGTCATACGAACCGTCCTCATGGAAGTAAAACGCATCGCGCCACGGCGAGTCCTCGCTCTGCCACGCACCGACACCGGGATAGTTGCCGTAGCGGTTAAAGTAGATCGAGTCATCGCCCGTATGGTTGAAGACGCCATCCAGGATGATGGAAATGCCGAGCTTCTCGGCTGCCTCGCACAGCTCCGTAAAGTCCTGCTCGGTGCCCAGGATCGGGTCGATCTTGGTGTAATCGGCCGTGTCGTAGCGGTGGTTGCTCGCGGCCTCAAAGATGGGGTTGAGGTAGATGGCCGTAAAGCCCAGCTCGGCAATGCGGGGCAGGTCATTTTGGATACCCTTGAGCGAGCCGCCGTAAAAATCCCAGGTCTTGATGGAGCCGTCTTCGGCACGCTCGTACACGGGCGGCTCGTTCCAGTCCTCGACCATGCGGCGCTGGATTCCGTTGCGCGGTTTTTCGACTTCGGCCTGCGTGCGCTCGCGCCAGTTTTCGTCGCGAGCGTAGCGATCGGGGAAGATCTGGTAGACCATACCGCGCTCGTACCAGGTGGGACGGTTCTCGCGGTGCTTGTAGACGGTAATCTGGAACGACGGGACCTCGGCGTAGTTGTAAGTTACGCCCTCGCCACCGGTGCGACCCTGTGGTGCGCCTAAGCGGACCTCGGGCTGGCCCTCGATGTTGCAGATAAAGCTGTACCAGATAAGACAGGGCTCGGTGCACTCAAGCTCTACGGTAAATATACCGTCGCCCTCGTGCGTCATGGGATACAGAGACTCACCGATTTCATCGACCCAGGTACGCAGGGTAAGCGTTGCCTGGTTGGGGTCGGCATCCTCCAAAATCACCGAGAGCGAAACGGAAGTTCCAGTTGTCACAGCGCCAAATGGAATGCGAAACTGCGGCAGACGGCTGTTGTGAATCAATCTCATAATACGGTCCAGTTCAATAGAATCACGGCCTGCGGGCCATGGGCTTTACGCACAGGAAGTAAGTATATCTGTTGTACACAGGCTGTATAAACAACATCCGTTTACCATCGGCGAACGGTTGTCCTAGAAAATCGTTTTACCAACTACCTACAGAGAAGGGGCGCCCGGTTGGAGCGCCCCTTACTTAGGGTTTGATTAGGTTTTGGATCGCCTGCGGGCTAGCGGCGCTTGCGGGTGGCCGTTGCCTTGCGGACGGATGTTTTCTTCGACGGCGCCTTTTTCGTTGCGACGGCGGGGGAGACCGGGGTCTCCTTGGCAGGCTCGGGCTTAGTCTCTGCCTTCGGCGCCGGCTTGGCCTTTACCTCGGCCTTAGGCTGCTCTTTGGCGGCAGCGGGCTTGTCCTCGACCTTAGCCTCCGTCTTGGGAGCGGCAGTCTTAGTCGTGGTCTTCTTGGCCGTCGTCGTGCGCTTTCGCGTGGTGGTCTTGGCAGCGGGCTTGGCCTCGACGGTTGCCTCCGCCTTGGACTCGGCGGGCGTCTCCTCGACCTGTCTCTTATACACATCTCCGAGCCCACGAGACAGGCAGA
>CABSNH010000273.1 GCA_902478985.1 uncultured Collinsella sp. | reverse complement strand
GCATTACGAACATCCTGCCATCTGATGGCCTGTAGAAGCGAACGCGCGATCCGGACGTCTTGCCTTTGCTGTCCATTTCAAAGCCATATGAAGCCATAACTTTAAGAAAGTCAGCAAATCTATACGTTGAAGGACAGCTAAGCAGCTGGGCGATGAGTTTATCGGATCGAGTCATCCCGCCTCACATTCTGCAACTATATTCTAGTTGCAATTTCAGTTCGATGCAAGCACCTCTACTATAGAACATGTGTGCGTATAGAACAAGTGTTCGAACTACCACGAAGGGCGCCTGTGAACTGCGCCCTTCGTGGTAGTTTTGCTTGCCGTGCCTTAGCCCAGCAGGTCGATGACGTTGAAGCCGGCGTTGCTCTTGGCGATGACGTCGCGGCCGCCAAAGACGCAGGTGGGTGACTCGGCTGCGATGCGCGTTACGTCGGCGCCGAGCGAGCGAAGCTCACCGGGCGTGGCGGCGAGCATCTGGGCGCGGCGCTCCTCGCGCGCATGCGGATCGAGCCCGGCCAGGTAGGTCGTGTTGCGGCGCTTGGTGAGCGCGTACGGCTTCACCGGCGCGTCCATGCCGCTCACGCAGCTCACGATAAAGCCCTCAAAGGCGGCCTCGTCGGGATCAAAGCTGCCGAGCCATTCGCCCGCGCGCGCCACGCGCTCAATCGAGGGGTCGATTGCCGGGTCGCGGTAGGTGTAGAACGCCGCCTGACGCTCGCCGGCCGCGCGGAATCCGCAGCCGTACGCGCCGCCCTTAACGCGGATCTCGTTCCACAGATAGTCGTAGGAGAGCGCGTTGGCGGCAACCGCCCAGGCGCCCGTCACGTCGATGCCCAAGCGACGCGGGTCGCACGCGCTTGCCGCAAAACAGATGTCGCTGGGGATGACAAAGGCCTCGTGGCGGTCGCACGGCGTCGGCACCACGAGCGCGTTGCGGCCGGCATCGGCGCCGTCGCCAGCGCCCAGCTCCAGGTCGCCCGCGGCGGCCCAGTATGCGTTAAAGTCCTCGTCGCTGCCGGTAAAGCTCGCCAGGCAGCCATCGGCCACAAAGATGCGGCCTGCCAGCTCGGCAAGCTTGGTACGCAACCCGTTCACGCGCTCGTCAAAGTGGTCGAGCAGGTCGCGCAGGAACAGATAGAAGTCCACGCCCGAAAGCTGCTCGCGCACCACGGCCGAAGGCGAGCTGTAGCTCATCGCGCGACCGAGCGCCGCCGAGTGGCCGTTGTTGATAAAGCCCTGCTCAAGCCCAATGCGAATCTGTGTGAGCACGTCGCGCACGCGGTCGGCGTCGGCATCTGCCAAAAGCGTGCTCGACCATACCTCGCGCGGCAGACTCGCCAGCGCATCGATCTTCTCGGACAGGGCGCCGGCGCTCACCAGCAGGTAGGGGCGCACGCCGTCCACTTCGGGCTGCG
This sequence comes from uncultured Collinsella sp., assembly GCA_902478985.1. Taxonomy (GTDB): domain Bacteria; phylum Actinomycetota; class Coriobacteriia; order Coriobacteriales; family Coriobacteriaceae; genus Collinsella. The sequence goes on along the minus strand of CABSNH010000273.1, from coordinate 337 downwards.
TCATGACCTCGGTCGTAAAGCTCAAAAAGCCGAGCTTGCCAGCGAGCAAGTTGTCGAGTTCCTCGGCCGAGTGCTCGCGCGTGGGCAGCTGCTTAAGCAGGCGGCAGAGCAGTGTCACATAGGGCAGGTCCTCAAACGCGACGCAGTTCAGGTCGAAATACTGCATGGCGTAGGCCAGACGGTTGGTGGGGATGCCGTGGCGCAGGCAGGGGATGGGCACGGTCGTGTCCACGATCAGTGGCGGCTCGGGGCGCGCCTCGCCAATGTCGGACACGCGCAGGCGCGGCAGCGTGGCCTTGGCCTCGGGCTGTCTCTTATACACATCTCCGAGCCCACG
>CABSNH010000272.1 GCA_902478985.1 uncultured Collinsella sp. | reverse complement strand
GTTGAGCTGCTCGCGCGTCGTCCAGCCACCGTTGATATCCCAGGTCTCGGCATCGAGCGGATCTTGGCCAATGATGGCATCGAGCATGATCTGCTCGTGATTGCCCTTGAGCACGCGAGTGTTGGGTAGCGAGCGCACGAGCTTAATAACGCCAACCGGATCGGGCCCGCGATCGATCATGTCGCCCAGCACGTACAGCGTATCGTCGGACGCCAGCGAAATCTTGGACAGGGCCTCGTCAAGCGCACGCACGTGCCCGTGAGCATCAGATGTCACATAGATCGCCATGGAACGCCTTTCCCTGCATTACGGCCGAAGCCCGATGCCACGACTAAAACTTCAAGTTGAACTTAAACGTTACCCATTGTACCCCGTTGCAATAAAGCTGGAAAGTGCCACCGCTGCCAACGGTCACAAGCGGCCGCCCGCACGCCCCGGAAATACCGCGCCACCAGCACCAACACCGCAAGCAGCACTGCCCGAGCCCCCGCCTCGTGTCGAAAATGCGAACACACACGGCTCGGCCCCATAAACCCACCACCTTTGGGTACAAATAACCACAAACAATTGACCGTGCCACGCAAACCACCCAGGAGCGGACACTATCCATGAACCAGATACTTCTCTTTATCGGCCTCGTCATCATTTTGTGCCTGACCATCAAACCCGTCGGCAAAAAGCTCCCCTTCCCTACCCTGCTCATCTTTATCGCGCTCGGCATGCTGCTGGGCGTCAACGGTCCGGCGCACATCGACTTTAGCGACTACGCGCTTACCGAAACCGTCTGCAGTACGGCGCTGCTGTTCATCATGTTCTACGGCGGCTTTAACACCAACATCGACCGTGCCAAGCCCGTCGCCGCGCCCGCAGTGCTGCTGAGCACGCTCGGCGTCGTCATCACCACTGGCATCACCGGCGCGTTTGCGCACTTCATGCTGGGCTTCGATTGGATCGGCGGCCTGCTGCTGGGGTCGGTCGTAGCATCCACTGACGCTGCCAGCGTCTTTAGCGTGCTGCGCGAGCACAACCTTTCGCTGAGGGGCGGCACCGACTCGCTGCTCGAGGTCGAATCGGGCTCCAACGACCCCGTCGCCTACATGCTCACCGCGGTGCTCGCGACCCTCGCGGCGGGCGGCAATATCGACATTCCCGTGCTGCTGGCCAAGCAGATCATCCTGGGTGTTGGCCTGGGCCTTGCCATCGGCTGGACATCCAGCCGTCTGATTGAGCGCGCACGCGCAACGGCCGAGGGCGCGCAGACTATCTTTTTGTTCGCCGTGGCGATCGTTGCCTACGCACTGCCGAGCTATCTGGGCGGCAACGGTTTTTTGGCCGTATACCTGGCAGGCATTGTGCTGGGCGCGAGCGACATCACCGGCAAGGTCGAGATGGCGCACTTCTTTGATACCCTCACCGAAATGGCCGAGATGACCATCTTCTTTTTGCTCGGCCTGCTCGTGACGCCCGCACGCCTGCCGCAAATGCTGCTACCGGGCCTGGCACTCATGGCGTTTATGCTCTTTGTGAGCCGCCCCGTCGCCGTGGGCATGCTGCTGGCGCCCTTTAAGACCAACCCCCGCCAAGTCGCACTCGTAAGCTGGGCGGGCCTGCGCGGCGCGGCTTCGGTCGTATTCAGCCTCTTTGCCGTGGTGGTCGGTGTTCCCGGTGGGCACGATCTGTTTGACCTGGTGTTTGTGATTGCCGTGTCGAGCATTGTGGTGCAGGGATCCTGTCTCTTATACACATCTCCAAGCCCACGAGACAGGCAGAAA
>CABSNH010000271.1 GCA_902478985.1 uncultured Collinsella sp. | reverse complement strand
CCTTACTGGTTTATCGCAAAATCGTACAGGCTCTTTCCAGTATGCCACCTGCCACTTGGCCTGGCAAAGCTGCCGTTTGCCGCTTGGCATTTTGTAACCGAGGCGGGGGAGTACACTCGGGGGTGTTGAATTTTCTGCCAGAGATGGGGATGTCCATGCAACATATCGATCGGATTATCCGCTCCAAGAACGTCTTTACCGCGCAAGACGGCATCGATACCGCCCGCGAGCTGGCGATTGCCATCGCAGGCGACCGCATCGTCGCAGTCGATGCGCCCGATGACGTGATCGCCGCCGCTCCCGCCGCCACGCCGGTTCTCGACTACGGCGAGCAGTTTGTCTGCCCCGGTTTCCATGACGCTCATCTGCACTTCTTCCATACCTCGGTCGGCTCCTCGCCATACATGCTCATGGATATGGGCACGTCCGAGGCGGCGCTGGTGCAGCACGCGCTCGAGTTTTCCCAGGACCTGCCCGACGACGCTTGGGTTGTGACGCAGGGCTGGCGCGACTACCGTTGGGACCCGCCCGAGCATCCTACCAAGGCGTCGCTCGATGCGGTATTTCCCGATCGTCCCTGCGTTATGTATTCGGGCGACGGGCACACGCTTTGGCTCAACAGCCGTGCGCTCGAGGCGCTCGGCGTCACGCGCGACAGCGAGCCGCCGTCGGGCGGCAGCTACGACAAGGACGCAAACGGCGAGCTCACGGGCATTGCTCACGAAGCGGCTGCCATGCAGCTGTTGCCGCGCTGTCTTGAGTGGCTGGGCGAAGATCGCATCGCAAGCGCTTACGCCGATCAAATGAGGCGCATGGCCGAGCAGGGCATCACCTCGATCTGTGATATGTCGCTCATGCCCATGCCGGGCTGCGATTTTATCCGCGACGATGTCTACGACAAACTGCAGACGGCCGGCAAGCTGGGCATTCGTGCCCATCTGTTCCCCACGCTGTTGGATGACCAGTCGCGTCTAGAAGAGCTCCAGGTACGTTACGCGAACAACGCGCTGCTTTCGGCGCCAGGTTTTAAGCAGTTCTTCGATGGCGTGTCGAGTGAACACACGGCATATCTCACCGAGCCCTATACCAATCCGCGCTTCCCGGGCGACCAGGGCCGTCTGACAGTCCCGGCTGAGCGCATGCGAAAATTGGTTCTGGCGGCTGCGGAGCGCGGTCACACCGTGCGCATCCACGTTATTGGTGACGGTGCGATTCATGCCGCGCTGGATATCTTCGAGGAAGCAGCCGACCTGTACGGCCTGCCCCAGCACGGCCATAACACGCTCGAGCATCTGGAGAACCTTCTGCCCGAGGACATCGACCGCCTGCGCAAGCTCAACGTGGTTGCTTCGAGCCAGCCCTGCCACATTACACTCGACCCGGGTGGACCGGAGCGCGATCTGGGCCTGGAGCGCAGCCGCATCATGTGGCCGTTCGCAACCTATAAGCAGCGCGGCATTCGTCAAGCCTTCGGTACCGACAGCCCTATCACGCCCGTTACCAGCATGAACGTGCTCTACACGGCTATCACGCGCCAGGACCCCAAAAGCCACTGGCCCGAGGGCGGCTGGTTGCCGAGCGAGCGCATCGATGCAGCAACGGCTCTGCGCAACTACACCCTGGGCAGCGCCTATGCAGCGGGCGACGAGCAAAACCTCGGCAGCTTGGAGCCTGGCAAGTACGCCGACCTGGTAGTCCTGGACCAAAACCCGCTCACAATCGACCCCCAAGAGCTCCAGGCCACCAAGGTTCAGGCCACCTCTGTCTCTTATACACATCTGACGCTG
>CABSNH010000270.1 GCA_902478985.1 uncultured Collinsella sp. | reverse complement strand
ACCGGAGCAGGTTGCGGAACGGGCATGGGGGTAGGCTGCGGCGTGGGAGCAGGAACAGCCTGATGTCCCTGCTGGGGCGCGGGACGCTGAGGTCGCGAAACACCGCCCATCGATGATGTTGCAGGATAGACGGCGGGAGCCGGACGCTCAGCGACCGCGGCGGCAAAACCGGACGCTGAGGCGGCTGGCGCCTCGGGTGCCGAGACCGCGGGCGCAGGGGCCGAAGGCGCGGGAACCGCACCAGCGGGACGCGGCGTCCCGCAGTCCTCGCACATATCGCGGGTATCATCGTTCATAAGACCACAGATAGGGCATTCCCATGTCATGGTTTACCTCATTTCCCTCTGCTTGAGTTGACTTGCTTGACGGCGATTACGCAGACGACGCTCCGCATCTGCGGAAGGTGTGGGCGGCACGTAATCGTGCGGGTGAATCTCGACGGCGGTCTGGGGATCAGCGGGTCGAACAAAATGGCCAGGGGCGTCGGACGCGACAACAACGCCGCGTTCTTTAAGGTCTTCCTTAAACTGCTGGTAAAAATCGCAGAACTCAACTTGGTCCTGAACGACTTTGTCGACCGTCGCTTGATCTTGGGCTTTCATATCTTTGATGACGGTGGGATTAACCGGATCTTCCGAAAACTCGGATGGATCGGCCTCGACAACTCGCATCACAAGCTGCTGTTCGTGCGATCCCTTAAGGACGGCAACCGCCTTGCGCTTGTTCGTGTCGAAGATAAGGCGCCACGGCTTGCCAGACCCATCCATAACCGCATAACGGACAACGTCAGCCCCGTGTTCGGCCATAACCTCGTTAACGCAGCGCTCGATGTATTCGTCTTTAGCCGCCGAAGCAAGCGCGGCGTCTGCGGCATCCACGGCAGCGTACAAATCCTCAATCTCATGAGGCCGCCTGAGCACCGTCGGACGATGATAGCGTTCATTAAGAAGATCAACGCGCAGGCGGTATTCCTCATACTGCTCATGAAGCTCATTCGACTCATGCTGAGCGCTTTTCATCACATGCTCGAAGTCCTTGAGAATCTTCATGGCGGCAAGGCGCTGTTCCTCACTCGAATCCGGACCAAGCGCGCTAAACGAAGCACGGGCGGTCTCGAATTTTGCACTTAGGCGATTTCGCAACGTCATATCGAGCACCTCATCCTGCATAAGCGGGATAATGCGCGCCGCCCACTCTTCAAACGCGCGCGCTGCATCCTCAAAGGAACCCGCCGAGGAGCTTGCGGCGGTGTCCGCAATATGCAAGAGCGCTTTCTCGAGGTCGATGGAACCGTCGCGGGCAACGTCGTAATCGATTGCCTTTAGGAGACCCTGGGCCCTGAGCTTTTCGGACGTCTGCGCGGCATCGATACGGCTCTGGCCCATCTCTGCCCTGCGATGGGTATGGGCATCGAAAGTTAACGTCGGAATCAGAGTGTGAAGCGTCGCCGCCAGCTGAGCCAACGCCGACTCAGTTCGAATCCGCGTCACCGTGCCTCGACCCATGACGATCTCTTCGCCCACAAGCGGTCCCGTCACGTTTTTTCTCGAATATTCGTCGATTACGCTATCCAACGCGGCGCGTGTCGACTCATCCATATCGGGAAACTCAAGGAGTATCTGCGACTTGATATCCAAAAGCCCATGTCTGTAGTCCTTGACGGCGCTTTCAGCCTCGGCGCGCTCCGCCTCAATGCGCAGCGCCGCTGCCCCGGCAACAATTGCAGCAGGGGCCAATGGCATTGCCAGCGGTGCAGTGGCTATTCCGGCAGCGACTACAAAATTATCT
>CABSNH010000269.1 GCA_902478985.1 uncultured Collinsella sp. | reverse complement strand
GTGGGTCTGGAAAACATCGACGTCATCTTTATCGAAAACGTGGGTAACCTGGTCTGCCCAGTCGACTTTGACCTGGGCGAGAACCTGTCCATCATGATCCTCTCGGTGCCCGAGGGCGACGACAAGCCCATCAAGTACCCGGGCATCTTCCAACACGCCGGCGCGCAGCTGCTCAACAAGGTTGACGTGGCTCCGGCTTTCGATTTTGACATGGATAGGTATACTAAGACACTCGATGACCTCAATCCGCAGGCGCCGCGGTTCGCCGTGAGCGCGCGCAAGGGCGAGGGCATGGATGCCTGGTGCGATTGGCTCATCGGGCAGATTGAGCAAGCAAGGGCGTAAGTCGGCCGCCATACGGGCGGGCGTAGCCGCAGAGATACGAGATAGGAGCCTCTTTTGAAGCTCATCATCGCCGAGAAAAACGACGCCGCGCGTCAGATCGCCGAGCGTCTGTCCACGGGCAAGCCCAAAAAGGACAAGGTGTACAACACCGCCATCTACCGTTTTGAGTGGAAGGGCGAGGAGTGCGTGACGATCGGCCTTGCCGGTCACATCCTAGCGCCCGATTTTTGCGACAGCGTGCTGTTCGATAAAAAGCTGGGCTGGTATTCGGTCACCGAGGACGGCGAGATGCTGCCGGCCGACATACCCGATGGCCTGGCGCGTCCGCCCTACGACACCAAGCGCAAGCCGTTTCTTGCCGATGGCATCTCAATCAAGGGCTGGAAACTCGAGAGCCTGCCTTACCTCACCTGGGCGCCCGTCATTAAGCTACCGGCCGAGAAGGAACTCATTCGTTCGCTCAAGAACCTCGCTAAAAAGTCTGACAGCGTCATTATCGCCACGGACTTCGATCGCGAGGGCGAGCTAATCGGTTCGGACGCCCTCAACAAGGTGCGCGAGGTGGCGCCGGACTTGCCGGTTGCCCGCGCCCAGTACTCTTCGTTTACCAAGGCCGAGATCACGCAGGCCTTCGATAATCTCGTCTCGCTCGACCAGAATCTGGCCGACGCCGGCGAGAGCCGCCAGCACATCGACCTCATTTGGGGTGCGGTGCTCACGCGCTACCTGACGCTCGCCAAGTTTGGCGGCTTTGGTAACGTGCGCTCTGCCGGCCGTGTGCAGACGCCGACGCTTGCCCTGGTGGTCGAGCGCGAGCGCGAGCGCATGGCGTTTGTGCCCGAGGACTATTGGCAGATCCGTGGCATGGGCGCCGCGCAGGGTGCTGCCGAGGACGACCGCTTTAAGATTGCGCACAAGACGGCACGCTTTACCGACAAGGATGCTGCCGAGACAGCGTACGGCCACGTTGACGGCGCTACGACGGCGACCGTTGCCGCGGTGACCAAGCGCTCGCGTAAGCAGCAGCCGCCCACGCCGTTTGCGACCACCTCGCTGCAGGCTGCCGCCGCGGCCGAGGGCATCTCGCCTGCGCGTACGATGCGCATCGCCGAGTCCCTCTACATGGCCGGTCTCATCAGCTATCCGCGTGTCGACAACACCGTGTACCCTGCGACGCTCGATCTGGGCGCAGTGGTGAGCGACCTGGCAAAGATCAATCCGGCGCTGGCGCCCGTATGCAAAAAGGTGCTCGCCGGTCCCATGAAGCCCACGCGCGGCAAGGTCGAGACCACCGACCACCCGCCTATCTATCCTACGGGCGAGGGCGACCCGTCCGCGCTCGATGGCGGCCAGCGCAAGCTCTACGACCTCATCGCCCGCCGCTTCCTGGCGACGCTCATGGGGCCTGTCTCTTATACACATCTCCGAGCCCACGAGACAGGC
>CABSNH010000268.1 GCA_902478985.1 uncultured Collinsella sp. | reverse complement strand
CGATTGCATGATGGATGTCAAACCGCACCAGTATAAAGCATCAAAGCAACCTCCGCACAAAGGGCACCGACCTACTCATTGGGGACAGACTTAAATGACCATTCTTTGGGCAACCTGTCGGCACTTAGGAAGGCTGGTCATTTAAGTCTGTCCCCAATGAGTAGGTGCGGAAAGGGTGTGAATGTTTGATTTACGCGCTATGATGTGCCCTTGCATAGAGAGCCTGGCGGAATGGTAACGGTCGCCGGGACACGTTTTTGAAAGGACAATCATGTCAGAAGAACTTCGTTCCATCCCGCCCCAACACGGGTCCTTCGTTTTTACGTCGGAGTCGGTGACCGAAGGTCATCCCGATAAGATCGCTGATCAGATCAGCGACGCCGTCCTCGATGCAATCCTCGCCAAAGAAATAGAGCTGCAGGAGCAGGGCTACATCGCCCCCAACGGCGTGCCTGCCAACGTGGAGAACGTCCGCTGCGCCTGCGAGACCCTCGTGACGACCGGCACCGTCATCGTCGCCGGCGAGATCCGCACTCAGGCCTACGTCGACGTGCAGGAGATCGCCCGTGGCGTTATACGCCGCATTGGCTACAACCGTGCCAAGTTCGGTTTTGACTGCGACACCTGCGGCGTCATGAGCCTCATCCATGAGCAGTCGCCCGATATCGCGCAGGGCGTTGACGAGTCCTTCGAGACCCAGACCGGCGCTACCACCGACCCGATCGACCTGATCGGTGCCGGCGACCAGGGCATGATGTTCGGTTATGCCTCCAACGAGACCAAGACCCTTATGCCCATGCCACACTACCTGGCAAGCCGCCTGGCCGAGCGCTTGGCCGCCGTGCGTCACGACGGTACCCTCGCCTATCTGCGTCCCGACGGCAAGACCCAGGTCACCGTGCGCTATGAGGAAGGCAAGCCCGTCGAGGTCACGACCATCGTCATCTCCACGCAGCACGCCGCCGAGATCGAGGACATGGGCAAGATCAAGGCCGACCTCATCGAGCACGTCATCACCCCGGTCATGGCCGCCGAGAACATGCCGTGGGACAACGCGGACATCTACGTGAACCCCACCGGTCGCTTTGTCGTGGGCGGCCCCATGGGCGACACGGGCCTCACCGGCCGCAAGATCATCGTCGACACCTACGGCGGCTACGGCCGTCACGGCGGCGGTGCCTTTAGCGGCAAGGACTGCACCAAGGTCGACCGCTCCGCCGCGTATGCCGCGCGCTGGGTCGCCAAGAACGTGGTCGCCGCCGGCCTGGCCGATCGCTGCGAAGTCGAGCTTGCTTACGCCATCGGCGTTTCCAAGCCCCTCTCAATCATGGTCGACACCTTCGGTACCGCGCATGTTGCCGAGGACAAGATCGTTGAAGCCGTAGAGAAGACCTTCGACCTGCGCCCGGGCGCAATCATCCGCGACCTAGACCTGCGTCGCCCCATCTACGAGAAAACAGCAGCCTACGGTCACTTCGGCCGCGAAGACGCCGACTTCACCTGGGAGAAAACCGATCGAGTCGAAGAACTCAAAGCAGCCTGCGGCCTGTAAGCTAACTCGAAAAGCAACAGCCAAATAACAACGCACCAAAAGAAGTACCGGCCCCAACCGGTACTTCTTTTTTATTTAAAGGTTGTGAAGATGAGCCTACCTGGGACATGGAATAAATCACAGGCCGATAAATTTTGCAGCAGAGCGACTCCAGCCATGTATCCTAAGTTCCGAGGGCTTTGGTATTTGGTCGGTCGCGAGTTCCGCACGAGCCGGAGGCCACTTAATGTGGCCTCCGTGCGAGCCAG
>CABSNH010000267.1 GCA_902478985.1 uncultured Collinsella sp. | reverse complement strand
ACCCTAGAGTTCGTCGGCAGCGTCAGATGTGTATAAGAGACAGATATCACGCTCGTTCACGGTCACATCGCCATGGACGAGGGCACTATCAACACCGGTATCGCCCGATCGACGCGCGACCGCGTCAAGATGGCGGTTTCCGATGACCCCTTTGCGCGTCAGGCCATCACGACCTTCAAGGTGCTCGAGCGCTTTGATTCCACGCGTTTCGACGACGGCTACACGCTCGTCGAGTGCCACCTGTTTACCGGTCGCACGCATCAGATTCGTGTGCACATGCGCCATATCAACCATGCCTGCGTGGGCGACCCGCTCTACGGCAAGTGTGATACGCGTGCCGATCAGGGTCTGACCAGGCAGTTTCTTCATTCCTGGCGTGTGGCGTTCGACCATCCCGTTACGGGAGAGCGCATTGAGTGCCGTGATGAGCTGCCGTGGGACCTTGCCGCGGTTCTGGATGACCTGGCCCCGCGTTCGCTCGGCCGCACTGCCGCCGGTGACGAAATTGTCCCGCAGCTCGGTCTGCTCGAAGCCTAGCCAGTATTAGGTGGTTTCTTGAACTCGGTAAGCCTGCGGTAAGATATACGATTGTTTACGTAACGCGTTGCTGGGAGCCTGCATGCTCGCCTTTTTACAAACCAACACACCCATCGTGATCTTCAACCAGATTGTCGTCACGCTGCTCACGGTCTGCTTTCTGTACCAGGTGGTCTTCTTTGTCATTGGCGCTCTTCGTGGCGAGGTCGCGCCTCCCAAGGCCAAAAAACTCCATCGCTATGCCTTCTTTATCGCGGCGCATAACGAGGAGGCCGTGATCGCCAACCTCGTTCGCTCCATCAAGGATCAGGATTATCCGTCCGAGCTTATCGAGGTCTTCGTGGTCGCCGATGCCTGCACCGACAACACGGCGCAGCTCGCGCGCGAGGCGGGCGCCATCGTTTATGAGCGCAACGACCTGGCCCGTAAGGGTAAGAGCTGGGTCATGGACTTTGGTTTTGACCGCATCCTTAACGAGTATCCGGACACGTTTGAGGGCTACTTTATCTTCGATGCCGATAACGTTATCTCCCGCGATTACGTCTCCAAGATGAATGACGCCTTTGACCAGGGCTTCCATGTAGTCACGAGCTATCGCAACTCTAAGAACTTCGGTAGCTCGTGGATCTCTGCGGCCAACGCCACGTGGTATCTGCGCGAGGCGCGCTTCCTTAACAATGCACGCAATATCTGTAAGACGTCTTGCGCCGTCTCGGGTTCGGGCTACCTCATCTCCGCCAGTGTTATTGAGGGCATGCACGGCTGGCAGTTCCATACGCTGACCGAGGATATTCAGTTCACCACGTTCTGCGCCATTCACGGCATTCGCATCGGTTATGCGCCGGCGGAGTTCTTTGACGAACAACCCGTGACGTTTAAGGCGTCCTGGAAACAGCGCATGCGTTGGACCAAGGGATTCTACCAGGTGTTCTTTACTTACGGTAAGCACCTGGTCAAGTCGACCTTCCGCTACCATCGCTTTGCCGCCTACGACATGTTCATGACGATCGCCCCGGGTATGCTGCTGTCGCTCATCTCGATGCTCGCCAATGCGACGTTCCTGATCGTGGGTGGACTCTCGCACGGCTTTTTGGCTACCGAAGTCGAGATGCAGGCCTGTGCCGCGTCGCTCATTATGACCTTCGCCATGATGTATCAGACGTTCTTTATCCTGGCGCTGCTTACGACCATCTTTGAGTACAAGCATATTCACTGCGCGCAAAAGTGGCGTCTGGTGACCAACCTGTTTACCTTCCCGATCTTTATGTTCAGCTATATCCCCATCACGGTGGC
>CABSNH010000266.1 GCA_902478985.1 uncultured Collinsella sp. | reverse complement strand
CGGAACTTGCTTCGACCTCTACCGTGCCACCGTGAAGCGCTGCAATCTCCCAAACAAGCGCTAGCCCGAGCCCTGCGCCGCCGTATGCCCTGCTGCGGGATTTGTCTAGACGAAAGAACGGCTGGAAGATGCTCTCTCGGTACTGCTTGGGTATTCCCGGGCCCTGATCCTCAACTCGCAGGAACACGTGGCTGTCGTTGTCGCGGATGGAGACGTTGACAGTCGAGCCGGGGCGGCTGTAACGGATGGCATTTTCGACCAGGTTAAACACCAGCCGATAGAGAAGCGTGTCGCTTCCGATTACCAGGGCGTCACCACTGCAATTGAGGGCGATGTCTTTATGCTCGGCAAGCGGAGCGAGGTCGGTGAGGACTTCTTCGGACAGGGGGCCAAGCTCAATATCGTCCTCGCAGGGGACGCTGCGGAGCTCACTCATCTCAAGCAGTACCTTGGTCATTCGCGACATCCGCTCGGTTTGTTCTTGTAGCAGGCCGAGCAGCTCGGCTGTTTCGGGTTGCAAACCGGAGTGCTCGGAGATGAATAGTTCAATCTGTGCTTGCATAAGGGCGAGCGGGGTGCGCAGCTCGTGTGCGGCGTTGCCGGTAAACTGACGCTGTGCAGAGAACCCTTCGCCAAGACGGGCGATCATGTCGTTGAAAGAGGCGCTGCATCGTTGTAGCTCGGTGGGCACATCTTCACTGAGTCTGATTTCGCTTAGGTTGTCAGGCTGCACACGCTCAACCTGGGCTGCAAAAGCCCGTAGCGGTTTGAGTGCACGGCCGCTCACAAAGTATGCCAGCGCGCCGCCAAGGAGTGTGACTCCAGCCGTGATGTACCAGGCTGTCGTGCCAAAAGACTCTTGCGCGTCGTTTACGACGATCGTGACCTTGTCATCGAGGGCCGCTTTCGTTGGGTCGAACGCCCGGAGCGAATCTTCGCCGGTTGCGTTAAAGGCCGAGATGTCGCTGCCGATGGCATCCATGTAGCGCATGCCCGTATAGCCGACCAGACAGTTCGTCAGCACGCACGCCGCACACGTCAGCAGTGCCGTCATGATCGTTATGCGCCATTGCAGCGAAAGCCCTTTCATTCGCCATCCTCCATAACGTAGCCCTCTCCAATCCGATTGCGAATCGGGTCGTATCCCAAAGCGCTGCGTAGCTTTTTGCGGAGTGACGAGATATGAACGCGGGTTGCGTTGCTAAAGCTGTTCACGCTGCTATCCCAAACGTGCTCGATAAGCTCCTCTTGGCTTACCGGTCGCCCCTGATTAAGCATCAGGTATTCCAAGATTCCCGTTTCCTTGCGTGTAAGAGATAAAGCCTCGCTGTCCACGGAAGCGATGCGCGCCTTGGTGTCAAAGCGGAGCTTTCCGCAGGTTAATACTATGTCGCTTTGTGCGAAGCGCCTGAGGGTAAGGCTGCGGATCCTTGCCGCAAGTTCGTCCAGATGAAACGGCTTGGTAAGGTAATCGTTGGCGCCGGCATCGAGTCCGGCGACCTTGTCGGCGACCTCGCCGCGTGCCGAGAGCAAGAGTACCTTGGTCTCGCAGTCGGTTTTCCTAAGTTCCCTGAGCACGGCCATGCCATCGATACGGGGAAGGTTGAGGTCGAGTACCACGAGGTCAAAGACTTCGACGCCCAGCAGGTCGAGCGCCTCCTGTCCGTCGTGACAGCAGTCGACGCTGTACGCCAAGTTTCGCAAGCTGCGTGCGATCGTGTTGCACAGCGCTCGCTCGTCTTCGACGATCAAAATACGCATAACAGTCTCCTTGCACATTCCAAATCGCGCTTAACACGGATTTTATAGTCGATATGGTCAAATAGGTCGCGTGAT
>CABSNH010000265.1 GCA_902478985.1 uncultured Collinsella sp. | reverse complement strand
TCTGCGCCCAGAGCTCATCGAAATAGCCCATGATCTTCTTAAACGAATTAGTGCGCTCGGGCAGCTTGCGCGAGGCGTTGGAGTGCGCAAAGAGCGCGGCATAGCCGCCACGCGGCTTGCCGCCGTGTTCGCCCACAAAGATGCCGTCAATCGCCTGTGCCTCTCGCACCAAACGTCGGCGTTCGTCGTCGCGTTGGACGGGCTTGGGCGCGCGGGGCGCGAGCTCGGGGCCGTCGGTTGCGGCGGGTTCGATGCTCGACGTGCTCGAACGCAAATGCCCGCATCCGTCTACATATTGTGCTGTGCCGCTGGCGTCGAGGCGGCGTATGTCGGCGCGCTCGCTCGCGTAGCCTACAAAGAGCGAGATGCTGTTGCACACCACGTGCTTATCGACTAAGTCCAGCACAGCGTTGTCGACCATCTCGCGCAAGACGGTGTAGGCCTGTTCATAGGCATAGCCTTTCGAGAGCACCTGTCCTGTGGTAGTTGAGGTTGCCTGCGGGCGATAGGCCTGAATATCGGCGATAGTTGTCGGCTCGCGCCCAAAGGCGTGGTCGATAAGATACTCGGCATTGACGCCGAGCTCGTCGTAGAGCAGATTTTCGTCGAGCGCCGCGACGCCCATCAGATCGTAGACGCCGTATTTTTCGAGTCGTGCTGCCACGCCGGGCCCAATGCCCCAGATGTCGGTGATGGGGCGATGGGGCCAGATCTCCTTGCGAAAGGTCTCGTCATCGAGTATGCCGATGCGGCTGGGTACGTGCTTGGCGGTAATGTCGAGTGCCACCTTGGCCTGGAATAGGTTGGGGCCGATGCCAACCGTTGCCGTGATGCCGGTGCGCGCCAGGACCTCGTCGCGCAACATGCAGGCGAAGCCTTCAGCGTCGGTGTGATAGAGGTCCAGATAGGGCGTCACGTCGATAAAGCATTCGTCGATGGAGTAGACGTGCACGTCCTGTGGGCTGACGAATTCCAGATAGATACCGTATATTTGCGCCGACACCTCCATGTAGTGCTGCATGCGCGGTACGGCCTTGATGTAGTCGATACCGTCGGGAATCTCGAACAGGCGACAGCGGTTATGGATTCCGAGGTCTTTCATGGCCTGTGTGATGGCGAGGCAGATGGTCGTGCGCCCGCGCGATTCGTCGGCAACGACCAGGTTGGTAGTGAGCGGGTTGAGCCCGCGGTCGACGCACTCGACGCTGGCATAAAACGTCTTGAGGTCGATGCAGATATAGGTGTGCTGCTCGTGCGCCATCCGTGTCCCTCCATCAAACACATGTTCTTATCGAATATCTGTTCGATAATACCCGCTCGTCCGGACATCGTCAAAACCTGTTCCTTTTTGGCAGGTATAGTCGTGCAACTGCATCGGGTTTTAACGCAGCTCTAAAGAGTGCGAAACAGCTCGGAAAACCTCGCTTCGTAGCATGAGCCTAACGATTGATACCGCCTATGCGCACGGAAGGGTTGTGGGAAAGATGGTCAATTATGGGTTTGGTATGCCGACGCGCCTTGTTGCGGATGGAGACGTGGCTCGCTGGTGCGGACGATTGGTCGCTCACTACGGTGGCACCAAGGCACTGGTCGTGCTGGGAGGCGACAAGCACACGCGTGATGAGCTTGTCTCGGCGGCACTCGGCTCGCTTGATCGAGCTCTGCTCGAGCGCGTGCTTTTCCGCTGCGGCTCGGTTGAGGGCGACGGGGGAGACGAGCTGATCGACGAAGCCGTGGCCCTGGCGACCGACGAAGGGGTGGACTTTGTATTGGCGATTGGCGATGCCGATACTGCTGGCTTTGCGCGCGAACTCGCGCGTCGCATGGCGGCGCTCGATGCCGGCGAAGACGGTTTTGTCCCTTATGGATGCATTGTCTCGGAGGGCAAGGTGCCTGCTGTCGTGGGCG
>CABSNH010000264.1 GCA_902478985.1 uncultured Collinsella sp. | reverse complement strand
CCGATATGATCAAGGCTGTTATTTTTGACATGGATGGAACGCTGGTCGATACCGAGCGTTTGGGGATTAAGGCCTGGAAGGCAGGCGCCGCTGAGCTGGGGCTCGCGATTGATGATGCGCTGATCCATCAGTTTATCGGTCGCACACTGCCCGATGTCATGGACATTCTTGAGGCACATTACGGCAGCAGAGAAACCGCTGTGGCGATCTATCATCGCCACAAGGAGATTCGCGACGAGATAGTCAAGACCGAACTGGAACTAAAGGCCGGCGCCGCCGAGTGCCTAGACGAGCTGCTGGCTGCGGGCTATCACGTGGGCCTTGCGACCTCGTCGCGCCACGTTACAGCGGAGCGCAACCTTAAGATGGTCGGTCTTTTTGACAAGTTTGAGACGGTGACCTGCGGCGAGGACGTCGTGCACGGCAAGCCCGACCCCGAGATGTATCTGCTTGCCTGCGAGCGCGCGGGCTTTGCCCCCGAGGAGTGTGCCGTGGTCGAGGATTCGCGCAACGGCTGCGTCTCGGGCATTACGGCCGGCTGCCATGTCTTTGCCGTCCCCGACATCGTGCCGCTGCCGCAGGACGTGGTGGATGGCTGCGAGGCCGTGCTCGATACGCTGTTCGATCTGACGGCGGCGGTCAAGGCCGTGCGCTAGACAATTGCGGAGCTGAAACGAACAATCGGTTGACTTTGCGCTTAAGCAAAAGAGGCCCGACAATGGTCGGGCCTCTTTTGCTTAAGCGGCGACACAGCATACTTACGGGCGTGCTATAGATACGCACCGAGGTTGATGGCCGTGGCGTCGGTCTGGGTGCTTGCCTGGGTGCTGGCGCGCTCCAAGAGGAACGGCCGCACGAGTTCCTGGCGGTTGATGTCTTCGGCGGCTGCGACCGCAGTAACGGTTCGAGCTGCGGAACCAATGCGGGTGTGCTTGGTTTTTGCCGGTGCCTTGTTCTCGATCTGCTCCATGAGGAGCTGTACGCCCTTGCGGCCAATTTCGTAACCCGGCGGTGCCACCGTGGTGAGGGGGACCGACCCGCTCCATGCAAGTGGGTTGCCGTCGCAGCCGGCCACGCGAACCTGTTCGGGGACGGCGATGCCTTTGTCGGTCAACGCCGAGATAACGCCCGAGGCCAATACATCGGTAAGGCCGATGACAAAATCGGGACGCTCGCCGGTAGAGCGCTCGGCAATCTGAGCGCCGATGCTGTAACCATCGGCAGCGGTATTCCATTCTCCGGCGTCAATGACCTCAATTTTGATATCGGGATGCAGGGCGAGGGCCTTGTGGATGCCAAGTACGCGCAGGGTGAGCTGCATAAATGCCGCTCTGCCCACAACGGTGATATGGTGTGCACCGCGGGCAATGGCGAGCTCGGCGATAATGCGCCCCTGTGCCTCGTTGTCGGCGGCCACGTAGTAACCGGGTTCGGAGCAGTGGATATCCAGATGGACGATCGGCACGGGCATCTTGGTCATTGCGGGGTGCCAATCGGGGGACGCCATGGGCTGAACCATGACGCCGGACATCTGCGTGCCCATAAAATATCGCAGGTAATGGTCCTCGAGAATATCGTCGTTATCGGCGTTGGCGATGAGCAGATCGTAACCGTGCTTGCGGGCCTCGTTATGGGCGCCGCTGGCAATTTGGAGCGAGAAGCCATGGTCGAGACGGGGAAGAACCAGGCCAAAGGACTTGGTGGTGCCGCCTGCGAGCTGACGGGCGCTTTGGTTGGGCAGATAGCCAAGGCGATTGATGGTCTCGTTGATGAGCTTAAGGGTTTCGGGGCGCAGCTTTTCGGGGTGGTTGAGCGCGTTGGATACCGTGCCCAGCGAAACCTCTGCCTCGCGCGCGACATCGCTGATTTTTACCTTTGCCATAGCGGCCCCTTTGATGCGTTTCAAGTACGAGTCAGATTGTAGCATCGCC
>CABSNH010000263.1 GCA_902478985.1 uncultured Collinsella sp. | reverse complement strand
GAGATTTCTGCCTGTCTCGTGGGCTCGGAGATGTGTATAAGAGACAGGGTGTAAATCGTGCCGAGGTTACCCGTAAGCCCCGCGCCACCGGCAGAGGGAGTATTGTTGTCGGCCTTGCCGGCATTAACGTTGCCGGCGCCATTCGCGGCGTTGGCAGCACCTGCGTTGTTCGCAGGTACCGAAGGAGCCCCGCTCGGCTGCGACGCAGAGGTTGCACCGCCCGCAAAGACATTTCCTCTTGCACGGCCGGTCTTTTTTGCCTTTTGAGACTGCTCGTACAGAGCGGTAAACATCGCCGTCTCGCCCGGGGACACGCGCTTACCGGAACCGCCCTGTCCAGCGCCGCCCGGCGTGCCGGCCTTACCAGCCCCGTTCGGACGCGGCGGAACTGCAGGGCGGCCGCTATCGCTGCCCTTAAAGTGATTACCAGCCATAAAGAAATCCTCGCAATTGAGTCGCAATGAAAAAGTCCATAACGTTACTAGTTTATGGCATTTTGAGCATCGACAGCTAAACTCCAGACACGGACATCAATTGGCGAAAATGCGGCACAACACCTTTTCCGTCTTGGCAGCGGCGCTAGCTACACCGTGAGGAACATCATCACGATGATCATGACAAAGCCGATAAGGTCGGTCGGCAAAAACACCGTCCCCAGCATAACGGCGCTGGTGATGGTCGCCGAAACCGGCTCCACAGTTCCGATGAGGCTCGCGCGCACCGAGCCGATGTCCTTAACGCCCTGCATATAAAGCATGTAAGCAAAAAACGAGCCGATAACCACGAACACCGCGAGCGCCTCGATGCCGGCAGCGTCGAGCGCCGGCATATGCGCCCAGGGCTGCACGAAGACGCACGAGACCACGCCCGCCGTGAGCATTGCCGAGCCCGTGACGATGGGGCTGCCGTATTCGGGCAGGATCTTGGCGGGAATCACCGCCATACACGCGGCGCTGACCGCACACATAAGACCTGCTGCCAGGCCAAGCGGCGAGATATTCAGGCTGGTGGGGTCGCCGCCGGTGGCGATTAAAAAGGTTCCACCCAGAGCCAGGCCAATGCCGATGACTTCGCGAGTACGCGGCATACGGCGATCGGTCACGCAGGCGTAGCCCATGATGATAACGAGCTGCAGGCACTGGAGCACCGTCGCGGTTCCGGCGTTCGTCAGGCGCACGGCCGAAAGATAGCAAAACTGGTTGAACAGCAGGCCAAAAGCGGTAAAGAGCAGCAGCTGCTTGCGATCAGCGGGCGTCGTCCAAAGCTTGACCAGGCGTGCGCGGTCGCGCGTGACAACCACAGCCATAAAGAGCAGGCCGGCGAGAATCTGACGCACGCTCATAAGCCACAGCGTATCGACATGGTAGGTATCGAACAAAAAACTCGCGCTGGTGCCCGAGAAGCCCCAAAACGAACCGCCCACCAGCGTAGCCAAGACGCCCGTGATCATCTTGCGCGTCGAAGCGCTGTTCAGGCGGTCGCGCCATGCGCGACGGGTGTTGCGGCTGAGCTCGTCGGTGCCCTCGGGCACATCAATGTTCGATATATCGGTCATCGGCACCGAAGCCCCTGCGCCTTCGACCTGCTCGACACACTCTTTGCTCATTCCACTCCCCCGAAACAGTCTGGAAGCAATTCGGCTTACCTTACCACGGCAAAGGCACCAGCTGGAGGCTTGTCCGCTTATCGGTAGGACAATTCCGCAGGCGTCTTTCCATAGCTCGATACCGCAATGGCCTTGCATTATGCGACAGCCAAATCGCGGCAGCAGGCTCTTTTGAAATGGATGCGACAAAGCCCCCGAATTCCACAATGTAAGCGATTTTTAAAAATGTTCTTGCCACCGAGTTCAGGCTCCGTTATATTATCCCTTGCGCGCTTGCGCACCCTTGATCGGGCGTTTAGCTCAGGGGGAGAGCGCTTCCCTGACACGGAAGAGGTCAGAAGTTC
>CABSNH010000262.1 GCA_902478985.1 uncultured Collinsella sp. | reverse complement strand
ACCATCAAAAAGGCCATGACACCGGCCAAAAAGTACGTCAGGTCGCCGAGCATGCCGCCCATTACCTGCGCCAAGCCCTTTTCATCGATTCCGGCGATGTCGACCTGCATCGAGATGGTGTTAAAGGCATAGAAGACCGTGACGCCCAGGGTGAGCGTCAAAAGGTAGACGAGGTAGTCGCGGCCGGCGCGGCGGACGTTGCCCCAAGCGAGTTTACAGAGCATCGGAGCCCTCACCGCCCATCATGGCAACGACCTCCATAATGCGGTCGAAGAACTCTCGGCGGTCGGTGTCGCCGCGGCGCAGCTCGGTGAAGATCTTGCCGTCGCGGATAAACAGCACACGGCTCGTGTAGCTGGCGGCAAAGCTGTCGTGCGTGACCATGAGCACCGTGGCGCGTAGGCGGCGGTTAAGGGCCTCCAGGCTCTCGAGCAGCAGACGAGCGCTTTTAGAATCGAGGGCGCCGGTGGGCTCGTCAGCCATGATCATGGTGGGGTCGGTGACGAGCGCGCGAGCCGCGGCAACGCGCTGCTGCTGACCGCCGGACATCTGGTAGGGATACTTGTCGAGCACCTGACTGATGGAGAGGCGCGCTGCCACATCCTGCACGCGGGTCGAGATCTCCGCCGAGTTTGTGCGGGCGATGGTGAGCGGCAGGGCGATGTTCTCGCGTGCCGTGAGCGTATCGAGCAGGTTGGAGTCCTGGAAGATAAAGCCGAGCTCCTCGCGGCGGAACTGCGAGAGCTTGGCCTGCTTCATGCGCGTCACGTCCTGACCGTTAATGCGGATCGTGCCGCTCGTGGCGCTATCGATGGTCGACACGCAGTTGAGCAACGTCGACTTGCCCGAGCCCGAGGCGCCCATGATGCCCACGAATTCGCCGCGGTTGACGGTAAAGTTGACGTCGTTGAGCGCGCGGGTCACGTTGCCCAGCGCCCCATATACCTTTTCGAGATGCGCGACCTCCAGTACCGGGGTCGCCATGTGCGTGGTTTGCATACCGAGTCCTTTCTTGCGATTAGTCTACGGCATCTATAGTCGCAAGAAGACGAGTCGGCTACCATCGATATGGCTTACGCTTGCCTTACCGTTGTGTAAGGTACGCGTAGCTACCCTGCCACGTGTTGATGTTGAGAGAGGACTCCTGTTGAAGACTGTTCATGTTGCCGCTGGGATCATTCGCAAGGAAGGATCCGATGAGCTGCTTGCCGTGCAGCGCGGCTACGGCGACATGCAGGGACTTTGGGAGTTTCCCGGCGGCAAGCTCATGCGCGGCGAGTCGCCCGAGGACGCCGTACGCCGCGAGCTCATGGAAGAGCTGCAGGTAAAAGTCACCAACCTGCGCGATTTCTATACCGTTGAGTATGACTACCCCGATTTTCATCTCTCCATGGAGTGTTACTACTGCTCGCTGACCAAAGGGTCTGGCGAGCCCCAGAAGCACGACCGCCAGCTCGATATCCGCTGGATTCCGCGTACCTCGCTTGCCACGGTGGAATGGATGCCCGCTGACAAGGGGCTCATTGATGCCCTGATTGAGCTGAAGGAAGATCGGCTTGAGGCCAACGGCACTGCCAACGACGCCGAAGCCACCACGACCGACGAGCCCGCTTCCAAGCCCAAGCGCGCACCTAAGCGCCGCAGCAAAAAGCGTCCCAAGCCCGGTCTGCTCGACGGCATCGATACCTCGGACCTTTCCGCCGACGAGCGCGAACTGGTGCGCCGTCGCGCCGCCATCAAAAAGTCCATGAAGGGCAACAAGCGTGCGAACACAAAGCCCGAGCTGCTCGTACGTCAGCGCCTGCGCGCCGCGGGCCTTACGGGCTATCGCTTGGAATGGAAGGTTCCCGGCAAACCCGATATCGCCTTTCCCGGGCGCAAGATCGCCATCTTCGTCAACGGCTGCTTTTGGCACCGCTGCCCTAAGTGCAATCCGAGCCAGCCCAAGCGCAATGTTGAGTTTTGGGA
>CABSNH010000261.1 GCA_902478985.1 uncultured Collinsella sp. | reverse complement strand
CGCGTCAACGGCCTCACCGACATCGCCGTGACCAAGCTCGACGTGCTTTCGGCCTTCGACACCATTAAGGTGTGCGTTGCCTATGACGTCGACGGCGAACGTTACACGAGCGTACCCGAGCACCAGGTGCGCTTTGAGCATGCCAAGCCCATCTACGAGGAGCTCCCTGGCTGGAAGTGCGACATCACCGGCTGCCGCAGCTTTGATGAGCTGCCGCAGGAGGCTCAGGACTACGTGGCATTTATCGAGGATCTGGCACACACCCGCGTGACGTTCATCGGCGTCGGCGCCGGCCGCGAGCAGATCATCAACCGATTCTGGAAGTAATCGGCGTTATTTGGTTATTGCGATATACCCCTTTGCAGCCCGGATGGGCGGCCGAGGGGTATATTTGCTTGTAATGGGCCCGCGCGGAGCGGGCCGGTAATCCATAGAGGAGGCACCCTTGAAGGCGGACACTCAAACCATCGACATCCTGTTGTTGGGCAGCGGCGGCCGCGAGCATGCTCTGGCAGCCAAGCTCGCAGCATCACCGCGCGCCGGCAAGCTCTACATCGCGCCGGGTAACGGCGGCACCGCGAGCTGCGGCGAGAATGTGGTTCTCGACGATTGCGATCCTGCGGCCGTGGCGGCGTTTGCCCAGAGCCATGGATGCGGACTCGTGGTGATTGGCCCCGAGGCTCCGCTCGTGGCGGGCGTCGCAGACGCCGTCCGCGCGGCGGGCATCCCGTGCTTTGGCCCGGGTGCCGAGGGCGCCCAGATGGAGGGCTCTAAGCTGTTCTCCAAGCAGCTCATGGAGCGCGCCGGTATCCCGACGGCAGCCTATGGCTCATTTACCGACGAGGCTTCGGCTCTTGCCTATGTGCGCGAGCAGGGCGCTCCGCTGGTCGTCAAGGCCGACGGCCTTGCCGCGGGCAAGGGCGTTATCGTGGCAACCGAGCTTTCGCAGGCCGAGGAGGCTGTGCGTGAGTGTTTTGGCGGCACCTTTGGCGATGCCGGCAACACGGTGGTCATCGAGGAGATGCTGACCGGCCCCGAGTGCTCGCTGCTGGCCTTTACCGACGGCAAGACCGTGCGTCCCATGGCCACCTCGCAGGATCACAAGCGTGCGCTCGAGGGCGACAAGGGCCCCAACACGGGCGGCATGGGCGTCTACAGCCCGGTGCCCATCGTGACCGACGAGGAGCACGCCACCATGGTGAAGGTCATGGGGCAGACCGTGGCCGAGCTTGCTGCCGAGGGCATCGACTACCGCGGCTGCCTGTATGGCGGCTTTATGCTCACCCCCGCCGGCCCCAAGGTGCTGGAGTTCAACGCCCGCTTTGGTGATCCCGAGACTCAGGTCGTGCTCCCGCGCCTTAAGAACGACCTGGTCGAGGTCATGCTGGCTTGCGCCAACTGCGAGCTCGATCAGATTGAGCTCGACTGGCGCGACGAGTGGGCCGTGGCCGTTGTCCTGACGAGCGCGGGCTACCCCGGCAGCTACGAGAAGGGCAAGGTCATTACCGGTATCGAGGATGCCGAGGCCATGGAGAACGTGACGGTGTACCACGCCGGCACCGCCGTGGTGGATGGCCAGCTTGTGACCAACGGCGGCCGTGTGCTTGCCGTGACTGCACTGGGCGATACGTTCGAGAACGCTCGCGACCTTGCCTACGAGGCCTGCGAGAAGATTGATTTTGAGGGCAAGACCCTGCGCCACGACATTGGCCTGCGTGCGCTGCGCGGCCGTGACGCCTGGGATGCCTAAAATCCGAGAGGAATGAGACGGATGGACGAGAAGAACGAAGAGCTCGTGGACGCGCAGATCGTCGAGGAAGACGGCCGCATGTATGGACACGCCGAGGGCGAGCCTGGTGGCGAGGTCGCTGACGAGCCGGCGCTGGTGCTGGGCGACGACGACCCGCATGACGCCCTGCTGCACGAGAAGATTCTTTCGGAGGAGTGCGCCTGGAAGGGCAAGATCCTCGACGTCCACCGTCTTGAGGTTGA
>CABSNH010000260.1 GCA_902478985.1 uncultured Collinsella sp. | reverse complement strand
GAAAGAACCGATCCAACGCCAAACCGCCATACCAGCAAAGTAGGGCAGAAGCGAAGCGACTGCCAAAGGGATAGAACCCAACTGAGGTCCCGTTGTGCGGGAGCCCCGGGGAGGGCAAATATATAAGGTCGATCGCGAGTTCCGCACGAGCCGGAGAGCACTTAATGTGCTCTCCGTGCGAGTCAGGACTGTCCGAGCAGGCGACCTTATATATTTGCCCTCCCCGGGGCTCCTCGCCCGAACCCTCAGTTAGTTCTTCAGCGAGTTCAGCGGTGCCGGGAAGCGTCCACCACGGTGGGCAAGCACGGTGCCGGCGTTGGGGTTCACCGGCATGATGGGTGCACGGCCAAACAGGCCGCCGTACTCAACGCAGTCGCCCACGCCCTTGCCAATGGCGGGAATCACGCGGACGGCCGTGGTCTTGTTGTTGATGACACCGATAGCCATCTCGTCGGCGATGATGCCGGCGATGGTCTCGACCGGGGTGTCGCCGGGGATGGCGATCATGTCCAGGCCAACGGAGCACACGCAGGTCATGGCCTCGAGCTTCTCGAGTGAAAGCGCGCCGGCCTCGACGGCAGCGATCATGCCGGCGTCCTCGGACACGGGGATAAAGGCGCCCGAGAGACCGCCCACGCTGGAGCTGGCCATGACGCCGCCCTTCTTGACGGCATCGTTGAGCATGGCGAGCGCACAGGTCGTGCCCGGGCCACCGCAGGTGCCCACGCCGATGATCTCGAGGATGCGCGCGACGGAGTCGCCGATGGCGGGCGTGGGAGCCAGCGACAGGTCGACAATGCCCTTCTCGACACCCAGGCGATGGGCGGCCTCGCGGCTCATGAGCTCGCCAGCACGGGTGATCTTAAAGGCGGTCTGCTTAATCTTTTCGGCGACTTCCATCATCGATGCGGAATCGGGCAGCGTCTCCAGGGCTGCAGCCATAACGCCGGGGCCCGAGACACCTACGTTGATGACGGCGTCGGCCTCGCCACCGCCGTGAACGGCGCCCGCCATAAACGGGGAGTCCTCGACCATGTTGGCAAAACAGACAAACTTGGAGGCGCCAACGGAATCCTCATCTGCCGTAAGCTTGGCGGCATCGATGATGGTCTGAGCCGCCATGAGCACGGCATCCATGTTGATGCCGGCGCGCAGGCTGGCGACGTTGACGCTGGAGCAGACACGGCTCGTGGTGGCGAGCGCCTGGGGGATGGACTGGATGACGCGGCGGTCGGCATCGCCGATGCCCTTCTGAACGAGCGCGGAGAAGCCACCCAGGTAATCGATGCCGAGCGTCTCGGCCGCGCGGTCGAGGGCATGCGCGATGGGGGTGAGGTCCTCATCCTTGCAGCACGCGGCGATCTGCGCCACCGGGGTGACGGAAACGCGCTTGTTGACGATGGGGATACCGTACTCGCGCTCGAGGTTCTCGGCGGTCTCGACCAGGTGCTCAGCCGTGTGCGTCACGTGGTCGTAGATCTTCGTGCACATGCGGTCGAGGTTCTCGTCGCCGCAACCCATGAGCGAAACACCCATGGTGATGGTCCTGATGTCGAGGTTCTGCTCCTCAACCATGCCGCGGGTTTCCGCGATTTCTGCGGGCGTGATCGCCATCCTTGCGCTCCTATCTGCCAAAACGAGCATAGTCTTATCTATTCTAACGTGCCGCACGTGCCAAGTGGCGCATGCGGCACGTTTTGGTGCTTGGTTGTTTCCGTTGTGTTACTGCCCAAAGACCTCTTCGGCGATACGAGCACTTTCGGCGGCGTCCTTGGCGTAGTAGTCCGCGCCGATCTGCTTGGCGTATTCGGGGGTGAGCACGGCGCCGCCCACGATGATCTTGACGCCCGGAACCTCGGCATGGAGCAACTTGATGGTCTCCTCCATGGCGACGACCGTGGTGGTCATAAGCGCCGAGAGGCCGACGAGCTTGATGTCGCGCTCCTGTACGGTCCTGAGCACCTCTTGCGGGTCGACGTCGCGGCCTAGGTCAAAGACGGT
>CABSNH010000259.1 GCA_902478985.1 uncultured Collinsella sp. | reverse complement strand
ACTTGGTTCGCAGCCAAGATGGGCTATCAGGGCGGCCACGAGTACCTGAGCAAGCTTCAGGGCGGCGACCTCATGGAGAAGCTCATGTATGTCTGCGGCATCGTGGGTCTTATGTCCGTGGGCGGCATGATCGCCACGCTGATCGGCGCCACCACCCCGCTGCAGTTCGCTGACGGCACCGTCGTTATCCAGGACATCCTGGACAGCATGATGCCCCAGATGATCTCCCTTGGCCTCACCGGCCTTATGTACTGGCTCATCAAGAAGAACGTCAACACCGGTTGGCTTCTCGTGATCGCCATTGTGGGCGGCATCGCCCTCTCCGCGGTCGGCATCCTGGCTTAGTCGCGACTAAGCGCCTAACCGCTTTCCCCCGGGGGCCTGCCTGGCATCCCATACCCCAGGCAGGCTTCCATCCCCAAAATGCAACAAAGGGACAGTCCCTTTGTCGCATCCTCAACGGGCCGGCGACTCGGTCCAAACCACGGTAACCCTGCGAGCGCCCGGCAATGTGGCGCCGCAAAAATTGAAAGGAATGTGTCAGATGTACGAGATCGACCTTAACCTCCCTAAGCAGATCGTCGCTGACGTCCTGTCCAACCACGAGATCCACAGTGTCGCCTTCGTCGGCTGCGGTGCTTCCATGTCCGACCTGTACCCCGCCAAGTACTTCCTGGCCAACAACACGGACAAGCTGAACGTTCAGATCTTCACCGCTAACGAGTTCAACTACGACACGCCTTCCTGGGTCAACGAGCACACCTTCGTGATCACCTGCTCCCTCGGTGGCTCCACGCCCGAGACCGTCGAGGCCAACAAGACCGCCAAGAAGCACAACTGCCCGGTCGTCTCCCTCACCAACAAGGCTGGCTCCGCTCTGACCGTCGACGCTGACTACGTCATCGTTCACGGCTTCCACGCCAACTTCGCTGCCAAGTGCGAGAAGCCTGGCTATGCCATCGCTCTTGCTGTCGAGATCCTTCAGCAGACCGAGGGTTATGACCACTACGAGGACATGATCACCGGCCTCACCAACGTCTTTGAGCTCTGCGAGAACGCTGCTCAGTCCTGCAAGGGTCTTGCCAAGCAGTTCGCTCAGGACTTCAAGGACGACAAGATGATCTACTTCATGGCTTCCGGTGCCTCCGAGAAGATGGCTTATTCTCATGCCGCCTTCCTGTTCACCGAGATGCAGTGGATCGACGCCGCCGCCTACAACACCGGCGAGTACTTCCACGGCCCGTTCGAGGTTTCCACCGAGGGTAAGCCCTACGTCTTCTTCATGTCCGATGGCGCTACCCGTCCGATGGACGCCCGCGCCCTCACCTTCCTTAAGCGCATGGGCGCCAAGGTCGCTCTGATCGACTCCAAGGACTACGGCCTGGCTGACGCTGTGCCCGCGAGCGTCGTCACCTACTTCAACCCGCTGCTGCACCTCGCCGTTATGCGCGAGTACGGCAACCAGATCGCCGAGGCCCGTCAGCACCCGCTGACCATGCGTCGCTACATGTGGAAGCTTTCCTACTAATCACAAGTAAGTAGACCTTACGGGTTGATTGAGAGGGGATGGGGTTTGCGCCCCATCCCCTTTTTTGCTCTGGGGAGGGCGTGTCTGTCGTGTCGCAAAACCCCAGATAAAACCTACCAAAATAAACCTGTCCCTTTTTGGCAGGTGGGAGGAGATGCGTATGATCAAGGCAGTGCTGTTTGATATGGACGGCGTGCTGGTCGATACCGAGTGGTTCTACAACCGTCGTCGCGTGGCGTTTATGGAGGAGAAGGGCTTCCACTTTGACGAGATCCCCGATCTTTCGGGGTCTAACGAGCCCGCCATCTGGAAGGCGCTGGTGCCCGACGATGTTGAGCTGCGCGAGCGCCTGCGCGTGGAGTACAAGCAGGTCTACAGCCCGGACCACCCCGTTCCGTATGCCGAGCTTCTCAACGAGCAGACGGAGCCGGTGATGCGTGAGCTGCACGAGCGCGGCGTGAAGTGTGCCATCGC
>CABSNH010000258.1 GCA_902478985.1 uncultured Collinsella sp. | reverse complement strand
GCCTCCATGGAGCTCATGGAGCAGTTGACGGGCTTTAACGTGACGCGCGGTGCACTCGCGGCGTTTCGTCGCCCGCGGCAGATTCCGGTTGATGAGTTCTTGGGCGGCGTCGTCGAGGCGGCGGGGGAGCGTCCGGTGCGTGTGTGCGTGCTCGAGAGTATTGTCGACCACACCAACGTCGGCGCGATTTTCCGCTCGGCCGCCGCGCTCAATGTCGACGGCATTCTGGTGAGCCCTACGTGCTGTGACCCGCTGTACCGTCGCTCGGCCCGCGTGAGCATGGGGACCGTGTTTCAAGTGCCGTGGACGCGTATTGGCAGTGAGGCGCGCGTGTGGCCGCATGACGGCCTGGCGGCGCTGCACGATGCCGGTTTTTCGTGTGCCGCCATGGCGTTGACGGACGATTCAGTGTCGTTGGACGATCCCGCGCTACAGGAGATTGACCGCCTGGCAATCTTTATGGGCACCGAGGGTGCCGGCCTGGGCGCCAAGACCATCGCGGGCTGCGACCGGGCCGTGCGCATTCCGATGGCGCACGGGGTCGATTCGCTCAACGTGGCCGCGGCGAGTGCCGTCGCCTTTTGGCAGCTGTGCCCGCATGTGAGCAATGAGTATCACTACCAGCCGGGTTTGTATCACTAGGCAGATAGTTCGCACCGGGCTCTGACTCGGGGTGTTTCGGTCGACGCCGGTCGGTGCTAAGCTGCTATTGGTTTTGGCCTTAAATTGCCGTTTTGTTGTTTGACGTATGCTGGTGGGGAGGGCGTGTGGCTAAGAAATCTACGGCTATCGATGTAACGCAGGGCGTTATTTGGCAGCAGCTGCTTTCGCTGTGCGTTCCCATCTTTTTTAGTTCGTTTTTTCAGCAGGCCTACACGCTTATCGGTACCTATATCGTCGGTCAGTTTGGCGGCAAGCTCGCACTGGGCGGCATTCAGGCCACGATGGTGCTCACCGAGCTCTGCATTGGCTTTTGCGTTGGCGTCGGCGCCGGCTGCGCGGTCATTACCGGTCAGTATTTTGGCCAACACGATGATGAGCGACTGAGCCGTTCGGTCCATACGGCCATGACCCTCGCGCTGGTGGGCGGTATCGTTTTCTCGATTCTTGGCATAGTGTTCGTTGAGCCCATGCTGGTGCTTATGAACACGCCGCATGAGCTATTGGCTGAGGGCGTGGCCTATGCTCGTTGCTATTTTGCCGCCATGGTTGCGGCGCTGCTGCTCAATATGGGAACGGCACTGCTGCGCGCCGTGGGCGACACGCGCGGGCCTGCTGTGATCATCGCTTCCGGCTGCCTTGTTAATGCGGTGCTGGATGTTATCTTCGTTGCCGTGCTTCATATGGAGGCTCTGGGCTGCGGCATCGCGGTGGCGCTGACCATTTGCTCCAACGCCACGATGATCGTGATTCGCATGATGCACGCACCGGGTGCGTGGCGGCTTTCACTGTCCAAACTCGGCATTGATCCTGGCATTTGTAAGAGCATGATCTCGTGTGGTCTGCCGCTTGGCTTTCAGTCTGCTGCGTATTCGATTTCCAACGTTTTGATTCAGGTGTCGGTCAACTCGTTTGGCGCCGATGTCACCACGGCGTGGGGTCTTTCGGGCCGTTTGGATGGCATTGTCTGGATGGTTACCGAGGCGCTTGGCGTGTCGATCACCACGTTCTCGGCACAGAACTTTGGCGCGCGCAACTACGAGCGCATGCGCAAGGGCTACCATACGTCGCTCGTGCTGTCGTTTATGCTCATTGGTGGCCTGTCTGCCGTGCTGCTGGTGTTCTCGGGTCCTCTGTCGCGTCTGTTTGTCGACGATGCTTCGATTGCGGCGTACACCACGACCATTCTTCATTTCATCGCGCCGTTCTACGCAATCTTCTCGATTATCGAGAACGCGTCGGGCTCTATCCGCGGCGCCGGCGTGAGCCTTCAGCCCATGCTGCTCACGATTTTTGGCACCGTCGTGCTCAGGGTGATCTGGGTGTTTGCGATTATGCCGTTCGATCCGTCGCTTGAGCACCTGCTGCTGGTTTACCC
>CABSNH010000257.1 GCA_902478985.1 uncultured Collinsella sp. | reverse complement strand
GGGTGCCGCGGCAACCGGCTCGTTCTACCTCATAAAGACCAAGACCAAGCCGGCACCGCTCGAGCCGCGATGCAATGACGACGAAGCGCTCGTCCAGATCATCATGAAAGGCATCTCAGTCGAGCAGTGCGATCGTCCTACCGAGCAGCAGATGCTTGAGGTGCTCTCGGCATACCTCACCGATGCCGAATCAGAGGGCCGCGAAGGTGCAGGGAACGAAGCCGCAATTGATATCGATTCTGGCACGCACCTTAAGGTCGACGTCGCCGGCGAGCGCGCGCGAGAGATCCTGGAGCAGGCCCGGCACGATGCCATGACCCGCCGCCGCTTTATTATCGGTGGCGTTGTCGCAGCCGTTGCGGGGCTCGGCGTTATCGGGGCGGCAACCCATGGCTTTGGCATCCCCGACTACCTGGACGGCATCCGCGATTCACTTGACGACTACACCTGGGATCAGCTGCAGGAGATTTCGCTCAAGATTAAGGCCGCCGAGACCCGTAGCGAGGCACACGAGATTGCCAAGCGCTACCATCTGCTCGATGACAACGGGCGTATCCCCTATCCATGCACCAAGCGTGTCACGCTCACCAACGGGCTGCAGGTTGGCGCGCAGCTTGTGGGCATCCGTCACGACGAGCTTCTGGACGGGACGGGCAAGGCAGGGTTAACGTTTATGTTCGATGCGGGTATTGCCGAGCGCAACGCTGCGGTTGAGCCGCCGAGCGCCGGCTGGGCAGATTGCGAGCTGCGGGAATGGCTCGACGGCGACGGCCTTAAGCTGCTGCCCAACGAGTTGCGCGCACTCATTAAATCTGTCAAAAAGATCTCGAATAACGTTGGCGCCGCCAGAAGCGTATCGTGTCTGAGCGAGTTGTCCGCAACCCTTTGGCTGCCCGCCATGGTCGAGCTGTGCGGTACGCAACCGCCCGAGTCATTTGTCGAGGACTTTCACTACCTGGCCGACATCTATAACGGCGAGGGCAAGGAGTATCAGCTCTTCCGCGAGCTCAAGGTGAGCCCGTATTCCACGAACGAGACGATGGTCCGCCAGTGGAAGGGCAAGGACACCTGCTGGTGGGAGCGCACGGTGAGCCCCGACACATCGGAGAGCGAAGACACGCTCTACATAAACCGTGTGGGCCACGACGGCGACGTCTTTACGTATGCAACGCCTGCGGACAAGCCAAACAAACGAACCTGTGTGATCCCCGGATTCTGTATCTAGAGAGCGGGCGTCTTGCCGTGACGGGACCCCACCCCGGCAATTGTCTCGATCTGTATCTGTAACAGTTAGAAGTCATATTTGCTGCTAGATGCTACAGATTGAGACATTGAGTTTCCTGCCAACTGTTTGTCTTGATCTGTAACAAATACTCGGTAAAACGGGGTCTAAATGTTACAGATCGAGACGTTAGTTTTCGGCTGAAATGTTTGTCTAAATCTGTAACAACTATGGTTCAAAAACCGATCCAGATGTTACAGATTGAGATGTTTGGTTGGGACGGTCCATCGGTCAACCAACTACCCTCATCTGTAGCGAGATGTCATACATTTCTTTCTGCACTGGACACCCCCAGGGGGTATGGGTGTATAGTATCGGCAGGTTAACAATTCCAACACCGAACCACAGAAAGGAGAAGCCATGGCTCAAGATAAGTTCGACGTGGGCGGCATGACATGCGCCGCCTGCCAGGCGCATGTGGACCGTGCCGTGAGCAAACTCGACGGCGTCCAAAGCGTCGCGGTCAACCTGCTCGCCGGTTCCATGATGGTCGACTACGACCCCGCGCAGGTCTCCCCCGACGATATCTGCACCGCCGTCGACCGTGCCGGCTACTCGGCCTCGCCCGTCGATACGGGCACCGATGCCGCCGGCTCAAGTGGCAGCGCGCAAGCCAGGTCCGGCGCTGCCCATATGGAGTCGCCGACCAAAAAGTTGGAGGCCGCCGCCTCTGCCATGCGCACCCGCCTCATCGTCTCGATCGCATTCCTCATCCCACTGTTCTACATAGGCATGGGGCACATGCTCGGCTGGCCGC
>CABSNH010000256.1 GCA_902478985.1 uncultured Collinsella sp. | reverse complement strand
TGCAATATCAGAGCCGGTGTAGCCGACAATTCCGCACATAGGATAAATCCCTTCGCTCGCGTGACTGCAAAACGCCCACGCACGACGGGCGCTGAGACGTATAACGTCCGAGTATTGTACTCACACAAACGCAAGCTGATATACCAGAAGTGGTATCTTAAACTGGATACCACTCGATGCACACACCCTACCACCACAACGGTGACAGGCACCTTTGCGGTGGTTGGCACTCCCCTAGGGACGCAGGCGGCGTTCGAGCCGATTGCCCAGGGCCGTGAGTTCCATAACAATGACGTAGTAGATCACGGCCACCACTAAAAACGGTTCAAAGGCTCGATAGGTGAGCGCCTGCACGCTCTGGGCGGCGCGCATCATATCCATCAGGCCGATGGTTGCCACCAGCGAGGAGCTCTTGAGGACCGTGATCACTTCGTTGACCAGAGCAGGGGCAATCGAGCGCATCGCCTGCGGAACGATGATCTTGCGCATCATGGGAACATAACGAAGCCCGATGGCCCGAGCGGCATCGTACTGCCCCCGGTCAACGCCCTCGATACCACCGCGCACCGTCTCGGACACCGTCGCTGAGCCGTTGAGCCCCAGTGTAATGGCACCGGCGGCAAACATCGAAATTTTGAAGCCCGTGAGCTGCGGCGTCGCAAAGTACGCCAAAAAAAGTAACACGATGAGCGGCACGCCGCGAAAGATAGAGGTGTAGAAGTTGAGCACCGCACGCAATGGGCGACAGGGCAAAACCTTGAGCACGGCAATGAGAAAGCCCAGGACGAGTGCTATGGCCAGCGCGGCGGCCGTCACCTGACAGGTCACGACCAGGCCGCTCATAAACATCGGTATATATGGTTCTAGCAGTTCAAACTTCATCAGCATGCCCTTGGCGCGCGCCTCACCGGCTCGCTATTTTCCGGCAACCGTCGACGTACCGGAAGCGGAATAGTCGCCGTTCCACATGAAGTCGGCGCCCACATACTGCTTGATGCAGTCATCGATGGTGCCGTCCTCGAGCATCTCGCCGATGCACTCGTCAAGCGTCGCGACAAATCCGGCACCCTTCTTGGCCATCAGGCGGTACACGCCCACGTGATCGCTCGTCTCGGAGCGATCGAGCAGGCCCAGCACCAGGCCCTCATTCGCATCGCGCATGGACTGGCCCTCGGCGCCGTCACACAGGTAGGCATCGATGCGCCCGGCGAGCACCTCTTGCAGGCACTGGTCGCCACCGTCGTACGTGTGAATATCAGCATCGGGCATGACCTTGGCGATGAACTTGTTCTGCACGGTACCGGTGGTGCAGGCGATAGACTTGCCGGCGAGGTCCTCAACGCGCTTGACGGGATCGCCGCCGAGCGTGAGAACGCCCACAAGCGGCTGATAGTAGCCGCGCGTGAAGTCGTAGGTCTGCTCGCGCTCTTCGTTGGAGCTCATCGCCATGGTAAAGGCCTTGTCATCGCTCTGCACCGATGCAAGCGTGGCGGCAAAGTCCTGCGGCTCAAAGTCGTAAGAAAAGCCCAAGCGCGAGGCCATCTCGTCAGCGATAGCGATGTCCAGGCCGACAACCTTCTGCTTGCCGTCCGACTGCGTCTCCAGATAGCGATAGGGCGCAAAGGCATCGTCGCCCACAAAGGTGAGCTTGGCGCCCTTGATATCGTCGCCCGCAACCGCAGCAGAACCAGCGGCAGAGCCCTTGTCAGCGCCACTGCTAGCGCAACCGCTCGCCGCAACCATTGCAGCACCGGCGATCAAACCCAGGAAATCACGACGAGAAACAGCGCGAGTCATACCAAAGCCTTTCAATCTACGTTCAAAGCGGCTTCTATTGTAGACACTCCACCGTTTAACGCGCAGCCCAGCTGCGGCAAAACCACCACAAAGGGGACAGGCACCTTTGTGTGGTCTGGACTCCGGTGTTTGCCCAGATAAAACCTGCCAAAATAAACCTGCCCCTAATTGGTAGGTTTTGACACCCTGGGAACAGGCGATGCTACAATCTGACTCGTACTTGAAACGCATCAAAGGGGCCGCTATGGCA
>CABSNH010000255.1 GCA_902478985.1 uncultured Collinsella sp. | reverse complement strand
AGGCAGCGAGGACAGCGTCTCGATGGCGGTAGAGGCGATGTCGCGGATAGGGCCGTTCGGCGCGTACTCAACCAGGAAGACCGCCCCGCCCAGACTGATGGGCACCGAGATGACCAGAGTGATCAGCAGCAGGTAGAACGAGTCGAACAGCTGGTAGAGCACGCCACCCTGGGTACCGTTGGCGCGCGACGGCTGCGTGAGAAAGCCCGGCTGGAACAGCGTCGAGACGCCCTCGAACAGGATATAGGCCACCATGGAGACGACGATGAGCATGACGATGGCGGCGATCGCCGTCAGCACGCCCGTGGCGATGCGGTCCTGCTTTTGGACGCGCCCGAACCTCGCCTCGTCGATATGGATGCGCGTGCTAGCCACGAGCCTTCGCCCCCTTGCGGCCGATAAGGTGGATGATCAGGATGAAGATGAGGCTCATGCCCATCAGCAGCAGACCGAGCGCCCACAGAACATCGTCCTGGGCCGAGCCCTCGGCATAGACCGCCATAGACGTGGTGAGCGTGGTGGTAATGGTGGACGCCGGCGACAGCAGTGACGTCGGCATGGCCTCGATGCCGCCGATAACCATGCGCACGGCGAGCGTCTCGCCAAAGGCGCGGGTCATGCCAAGGATGACTGCGGTCATGAGCGACGGCATGGCGGATTTGAGCACCACGTGCCAGATGGTCTGCCAGCGGGTGTAGCCCAGCGCGAGCGAGCCCTGACGGTAGCTGTCGGGCACGGCGCGCAGGCCATCGACCGAAAGCGTGGTCATGGTCGGCAGGATCATGACGGCCAGCACGATGGCGCCGGGTAAGATGCCCAGACCCGTGCTCACATGGAAAACACTCTTCATAAGGCCGACAACCACGTGAAAACCGATCAAGCCAAAGACGACCGAGGGAATGCCGGTCAAAAGCTCAATAAGCGGCTGAAAGATCTTGGAACCAAACTTAGGCTGGATCTCGACCGCAAAGATGGCAGAGCCGATGGCGATGGGCAGCGCGATGAGCGTGGAGAGCACCATGACTGCAAACGAGGTGACGATCAGGGGCAGGGCGCCGGTATAAGGCAGGCCGTTTTCGGCCGTGTTGGCCAGGTCCCACTTGGTGCCGGTAAAGAACTCGACGACCGAGACGCCGTCCTTGATAAAAGCCGAGAGGCCCTTTTGGGCGACCATAAAGATGAGTGCGGCAACGACAAGCGTCACGAGCGCAACGCACGCGCCCGTGACGCCCAGGCCCACGTTCTCAAGGTCGCGCTTTGGCAGCTGTTTTGCCATTGCAAACCTTTCCGGGGCGATTACTTATTTAGCGGAGACCTTGCCGCTGGCGTCCTTGACGACCTTCATGGCAGAGACGGGGATAAAGCCCTGCTCCTCGACGAGCTTGCCCTGGACGTCATCGGAAAGCATGAACTCCAGGAAGGCCTTGGTGGCCTCGTCGGCATCCTTAGCGCAGTACATGTGCTCGGTAGCCCAAATCTTGAAGGAGTCGTCGGTGACGTTTGCGCTCTTGGGCTCCACGCCCTCGACCTTGATGGCGTTGAACTTGGAGTCATCGAAGTGCGAGAAGTCGAGGTAGGAGATGGCGTTGTCGGTGCTGCCCATCTGAGTCTGAACGTCGCCGGACTTGTCGAGCTCGGCGTCGCCCTTAAAGTCGACAGCCTCGTCGCCAAAGACGGCAGCCTCGAAGGTGGCGCGGGTACCGGAGCCGGCCTTGCGGTTGAGAACGACGATAGTAGCGTCGTCGCCGCCGACCTCCTTCCAGTTGGTGATCTGGCCAGAGAAGATGCCCTTGAGCTGCTCGAGGGACAGATCGTCGACCGTCACGTTCTTGGAAACGACGGGGCCCATGCCCACGACGGCGACCTCGTGGTCGACGAGGTTCTTGACCTGGTCGGCCTCGAGCTTGGTCTCGGCGAAGACGTCGGAGTTACCGATGGTGACGGTGCCGGCGGCGACAGCGGTCAGGCCCTTGCCCGAACCGTTGCCCGAGCCGGAGACGGAGACGTCCGGGTTGGCGTCCATGAACTTCTCGGCAGCGGCCTCGACGAGAGCCTGGAACGAGGACTG
>CABSNH010000254.1 GCA_902478985.1 uncultured Collinsella sp. | reverse complement strand
CGAATCGTCCATGGAACCGTCGATGCCGGTTTTGGTGTCGTCGTTCATATTGAAATCGTCGTCTTTGGCGAAGGGATTCTTGAAAAAGCCCGTAGCATCGGGCTGAAGGCCCGAGAGCTTCATCCAGGGATTATCGAGCTCGGGTTTGGGCATGGCCTGGGCCTCGGGCGCAGTCTCGTTACCGATGAGCTCGGACTCATAGATGAAGGTGTCGTCGCCGAGCGCGTCGTAGGCGGCGACCGGGTTGCCATCGGCATCGCGGTACGGCGTGCCCTTAAACACGGCTCCGTCATAGGCCACAAGCTGACGGCCGGTCTCATTCTCGAAGTAGTACACGAAGATGCCCTTGAGGGCCGCACAAAGCGGGATGGCAATAATCATGCCGATGGGCCCCATGAGTGCCGAACCAATAACGAGAGCCGTAAGGCTCATAATGGGATGCACCTGCACCGAGCTCTGCATGACCTTAGGCGAAATCACATTGTCGGTGACGTTTTGCGCGACCATCGTCACGATGAGCGTCCATAACGCCAACATGGGGCTGAACATAAAGCCGAGTACCGTGGCGATTGCCGCGCTCACCCAGGGACCGACGACCGGAACCAAGTGCATGATGCCAGTGAAGATAGCCATGAGCGCCGCATACGGATGGCCGATAATCAGGAAGCCGATAAAGGCGAGGAAACCACCGCAGATGGACGTCACGACCATACCGCGCATGTAGCCGCCGACAGAGCGAGAAAGGATGGCGACCATAAAGCGGTACGAGGTCTCCTTCTCCTGACCGATGATGGTGCAAATCTCGTGATGCATGCGAGGGTAGTCGCAGGCCATCCAGTAGGCAAGCACCAGACCAAGGAAGATCACGAACAACTGCGAGGCCGTATTGGTGATGAGCGGGAACACACCGCGGCCAAGCTCGGCAGCAATCTGAGACACATACTTCGATGCCACGGTAACCAGCGACGAAAGATTATCGTCCAAATACTCCTTGAGCGGCGTGTTATTGAGCGTCTTGGCATGCGAGATCATCTCATTGAGATCGCCACCCGCAACACGAAGCTGCTCGGGCAGGCGGCTCAGGACTTCCATGATCTGACCAAAGAGAATCGGCGACAAGATGCAAACGACACCGACGAGCACGGCAACAACAACAATAAGCGCGATAAGCGAACCGATGCCGCGATTCACGCCATGGTGCTCGAGCCAGTTGGTGATCGGGGACATCACAAAGGCAATGATGGAACCAACAGCGAGAAACTCGATAACCGGCGCCAGGATGCCCATAAGGTTAAAGATGACAGCGGCGATGACAATGCAGCCGACAACAGCCCAAATGCGCAGCGTCAGAATGCGGGTGTCGCGCAGCACGCGATCGGTTTGTTGGGGGTGCTCACTCATGAACGAATCATCACTCCGTCGGGGTCGATCTTGTCCTGAATCTTCTTAAGCGTGCGGCGCAGCAGACGCGAAACCTGCACCTGAGAAATACCCAGCTTCTTGGCGATCTCGATCTGGGTCATGCCCTTCACAAAGCGCAGCTCGATCACCTCGCGCTCGCGCGGCGAGAAATCACGGATGGCTTCCTCGATCACTAGGCGGTCATCAGTAAAGTCGAGCTCGTTGTCGTCGTCGGCGTAACGGTCGAGAATCGAAGGGGCATCGTCGGAATCGGACGCACCAGGAGCCTCGATGGGCACCGAGGTATAGGCCGAAGACGATTCCATAGCCTCGAGGACCTCATCGACAGTCACATCTAGATACTCAGCGATCTCCTCAACCTTGGGCGAACGCTGCAGCTCGTTGGTAAGTTTGTCAGTAGCCTGGTTGACCTTGGCCGAGAGCTCCTGCAGACGACGCGGTACGCGCACACTCCAGCCCTTGTCGCGAAAATGGCGTTTGATCTCGCCCAGGATAGTGGGTGTCGCAAACGTCGTGAACTCGAGTCCGCGCTCGGGATCAAAACGGTCGATAGCCTTGAGCAAGCCCAGATAGCCGACCTGCATGAGGTCGTCGAGCGGCTCGCCGCGATTCTTAAATTTGTTGGCAAGAAACCTTACCAGGTTCATATGGGACATGACGAGCT
>CABSNH010000253.1 GCA_902478985.1 uncultured Collinsella sp. | reverse complement strand
CCAATCACGCAGCCCTTGCCCTTATGGGCATCGGGCATGATGCGGATCTTGGCGCCTTCAAACGCCGGGCAGCTGGAAATCTCCTCGATCTGCTCTTTGGTTGAATCCTCAAGATTCTCGGCAAAGACTTTGATGTCTGCCATCGCATTTCTCCTGTTCTGATCCTTGTAAACCGGAACCGGCCCCAAGCCAACAGAGTGCATGTCACACCAGCTAGCCAAACCGCCGATTTCCGTTTAACCACCTTTCGCCCTATTCGGGCCCTTATTGCTGCGAATACTACGGTCGCGCGGGCTACAATGAGTCCCAATAACGGGTCTTGTTTTGCATCTCCGGCTGATACCCTGCCGGCGAAAGGAGGCAACGTGGCGAACAGACCAAACCAAAAGCTCAGGCTTCTGTTCCTGCTTAAAACCTTGATGGAAAAGACCGACAGCACGCACGGACTCACGACGCAGCAGATCATCGAGGAGCTCGCCTATCACGATCTCGAGGCCGAACGAAAGGCCATCTATCGCGACCTGCAAACGCTTCGCGACTTTGGGCTCAACATCGACCAGCGCGGTGGCAAGGAATGGGCGTTGGTCTCACGCCCGCTCGACCTGCAAGAACTCATCATGCTTGTTGACGCCGTGCAGAGTTCGCCGTTTTTGACCGATGAGTTGACCGACCATCTTATCGGCAAGCTGCAGAGCCTCGCCAGCCTGGGCGAACGCGAGCTGATGCACAAGCGCGTCGACGTGCCTTCGCGCGTGAAGATGCAAAACTCCGATGCTCTGCACAATATCGACTTGATTCAGCAGGCTATGCGCGAAAAACGCAAGATTCGGTTTCGTTACTTCCACTACGACGCCGCTAAGCAAAAGGCCCTTAATCATGACGGAAAGACCTACGAGCTCACACCCGTGCGTCTTATCTACTCCGACGAACTCTATTACATGATTGGGTTTAGAGATAAATGGGCCAACGCCGGCTCGGGCCATCAGCCGTTCAC
The DNA here is from genome assembly GCA_902478985.1 of uncultured Collinsella sp. Classification (GTDB taxonomy): domain Bacteria; phylum Actinomycetota; class Coriobacteriia; order Coriobacteriales; family Coriobacteriaceae; genus Collinsella. Next base: position 1,097 of record CABSNH010000253.1, on the reverse strand, counting down.
GCCCTACCGCGTCGATCGCATGCTCGACGTTGCGGTATCCGAAGAGTCCGCGACCAAAGATCCGCGTATCGCGGGCTATGTGCTCGAAGATCACGTCTCTCCATCATTCGGCGTATATGCAGCCAACAAAACCACCATGGTGCTGGAACTCGACGACCGCGCGATGAATCCGCTCATCGACAAGTTCGGACTGGACGCCGTTGTGTTTGAAAACCAGGATGGACGCCTGTTAGCAACTGTCAAAGCTCCGCTGTCGCCGCAGTTCTTTGGCTGGCTGCTGCAACTCAGCACCTTCATTAAGATCGTTCAGCCCCAAAGCGCCATCGATACGTATCTCAAATATCTCGACGACACTCGGGCACTTTACCAGGAAGACAGGTAATAATTCATGGATACGACCCCCAAATTCGATGAATCGTTTAAACGCCTGAACCCCGAACAGCGCGAGGCCGTCGAATGCCTAGATGGTCCGTTGCTCGTCATTGCCGGTCCCGGCACCGGCAAGACGCAGCTACTGAGTCTGCGCGCGGCGAACATCCTGGCCAAGCGCGATGCCGCCCCGCGCAACATCCTCTGCCTCACCTATACCGAGGCGGGCGCGGAAGCCATGCGCAAACGCCTGATTGAGCTCATTGGGCGCGACGCCTACGGCATCGAAGTCAGCACGTTCCACGGATTTGCAAGCAGCATCAGGTCGCGCTATCCCGAGTACTTCGTGCGCCCTTCGACCGACACGCTTGTTACCAGCCTGCATCAGCAAGAGATTTTTGATCGGCTGCTCAAATCGCTGCCCTTTGGTTCTCCGCTAGGCGGAGGGTCACCTGATATGCCCGCGCAAAACATCGGTAAGATGATCGGCTTTGTCTCCAAAATCAAACGCAGTGGCCTGGACTACGACACGCTGAGCGCCATCGCGCAGCAGAATATCGGCGCCGCCGCCTGGCTCACCGAGCATTCCGAGCTGCCTACGCTCGCCTGCGAAAGGGCAAGCGCCGCGTTGGCCGAACGCTTTGAGGAAGAGGTCGAGCGTGTCTGCGCCATGGCGCCTACATCGCTCACCCGCCCTATCGACTGTCCTGCTGGCACGTATGTACCGT
>CABSNH010000252.1 GCA_902478985.1 uncultured Collinsella sp. | reverse complement strand
CCGACTGGCCAAGAGACACCGGCCGGCCCTCGCCACGCTAGTTGCGGCGTCCGCCGCCGTTGGCGCCCTGACGTCCCTGGGCCGCGCGGTTGCGTCCGGCAGTGTTCTGCGCGCGCGACATGCCACCGTGGCCCTTGCCGCCTTTGGGTCCCTTGCCGGCGGCGCCACCGTGGGCCTTGCCGCCCTTCTTGCCGGTGCCATGGCCACCGCCAGCAGACGTCTCGCCCGGACGCGGGGGCACGGGACGAATCAGGCAATGCTTGGTGTAGCCGATCAAATCGCGGCGGCCGGCCTTTTCCAGCGCCTCGCGCACCAGCTTGTAGTTCTCGGGCTTGCGATACTGGATGAGCGCGCGCTGCATGGCCTTCTCGTGCGGGTCGCGCGCCACATAGATCGGCTGCATGGTGCGCGGGTCCACGCCGGTGTAGTACATGCACGTCGACATGGTGGACGGCGTGGGGTAGAAGTCTTGCACCTGCTCGGGCATGTAGCCCATGTCTCGCACGGCTTCGGCAAGGTCCACGGCTTCCTTCATGGTTGAGCCGGGGTGGCTCGAGATCAGATACGGCACTACGTACTGCTTGAGTCCGTATTCGCGGTTCAAGCGTTCAAATTTGCGGCAAAACGCATCGTAGACGGCGCGGCTCGGCTTGCCCATCACGGACAGCACCGCGTCGCTCACGTGCTCGGGTGCCACGCGTAGCTGGCCCGAGACATGGTGCTCTAGCAGCTCGCGCAAAAACTCGTCCGAGGCATCGGCCATGGTGTAGTCAAAGCGGATGCCGCTGCGCACGAAGACCTTTTTGACGCCCGGCAGCTGGCGCAGGTCGCGCAACAGCTGTGTGTAGCCGCTCTCGTCGACCACCATGTTCTTGCATACACTCGGCCACAGGCAGCGCTTGTTCTTGCACACGCCGTGCTTGAGCTGCTTGTCGCAGGCGGGACGGCTAAAGTTGGCCGTCGGTCCGCCCACGTCGTTGATGTAGCCCTTAAACTCGGGGTCGTGCGTGAGTAGCTCGGCCTCGCGCATGATCGAGTCGTGGCTGCGCATCTGCAGCACGCGGCCCTGGTGGAAGGTGAGGGCGCAAAACGAGCACTCGCCAAAACAGCCGCGGTTGGAGCTAATGGAAAATTTGATCTCGGCAAAGGCCGGCACGCCGCCCGCCGCGTCGTAGTCGGGATGCCAGTCGCGTGCGTAGGGGAGTTCGGCCACCTCGTCCATCTCGTCGGTGGTGAGCGTCGCCGATGGCGGGTTCTGCACCACATAGACGCTGTTGGGGTAGGGCTCTACCAGGCGATGTCCGGTGATGGGGTCCATATTCTGCTGTTGCACATTGAAGCTGCGTGCGTAGTTGAGCTTGTCGGCGGTAAGATCGTCCCAGCTGGGCAGCAGGTCGTAGTCGTAGACCTCGTCGAGCGAGCTGGTGCGGTAGACGGTGCCGTTGATATAGGTGATCTGATCGACGGGCAGCCCCGCGTCGAGCGCGTCGGCAATCTCGACAATCGCGTGCTCGCCCATGCCGTAGATGAGGATGTCGGCGCCCGAGTCGAGCAGTACCGAGCGCTTGAGCTTGTCCTGCCAGTAGTCGTAGTGGGCCAGACGGCGTAGGCTCGCCTCGATGCCGCCGATGATGATGGGGGCATCCTTGAACGTTTGGCGGATGAGGTTGCCGTAGACCGTGACGGCGCGATTGGGGCGGTGCCCCTCCTCGCCACCGGGGGTATAGGCATCGGTGTGGCGGCGGTGCTTGGTCACCGAATAGTGGTTGACCATGGAGTCCATGTTACCGGCACTGACGAGAAAGCCCAGGCGCGGCTCGCCGAGCACGGTGATGCTGGCGGGGTCGGTCCAGTCGGGTTGGCAGATGATGCCCACCTTGTAGCCGTGCGCGTCGAGGACGCGGCTGACGATGGCCATGCCAAAGCTGGGATGGTCCACGTAGGCGTCGCCGCAGATGTAGACAAAGTCGCACTGGTCCCAGCCGCGCGCATCCATGTCGGCGCGACTGACAGGGAGGAACTTATCGCGGCCCGGGCGCCAGGGACTGTCTCTTATACACATCTGACGCTGCCGACGAACTCTAGGGTGTAG
>CABSNH010000251.1 GCA_902478985.1 uncultured Collinsella sp. | reverse complement strand
GTGTATAAGAGACAGTGAAGAAACTGCCTGGTCAGACCCTGATCGGCGCGCGCGTCGCACTTGCCGTAGAGCGGATCGCCCACGCAGGCGTGGTTGATATGGCGCATGTGCACGCGAATCTGATGCGTGCGGCCCGTAAACAAGTGGCACTCGACGAGCGTATAGCCGTCGTCAAAACGCGTGGAATCAAAGCGCTCGAGCACCTTAAAAGTCGTGATGGCCTGGCGCGCAAAGGGGTCATCGGAAACCGCCATCTTCACGCGGTCGCGCGTCGATCGGGCAATACCAGTGTTGATAGTGCCCTCATCCATGGCGATGTGCCCGTGAACGAGCGTGATATAGCGACGGTCGAGCGTGCGCGTGCGGATGAGATTTTGAAGCGCGCGCTGGGTGTCGTCGTCTTTTGCCGCGAGCATAAGGCCCGAGGTATCGCGATCCAGGCGATGCACGATGCCGGGGCGGTCCTCACCCTGCACGGTACCAAGATGATCGATACCGCAGTGGTAGACCAGAGCGTTCGCAAGGGTGCCGCTCTCGTGGCCGTGGGCGGGATGGCACACCAGGCCGCGCTGCTTGGAGAGCACGATGAGGTAGTCGTCCTCGTAGCGGATATCGAGGGGAATGGCCTCGGGAATCACGTCGGTCGGATCGTGCGGCTCGGGCAAGTCGACCGAGATGCGGTCGCCGGCGCGCACAGCATACTTTTTTGACAGGCAGGTCTCGCCGTTGACGGCAACGGCGCCTCCCTCGATCAGATGCGCGCAGGCAGAGCGTGTGGGACAGCCATCGTTGGCGCCCAGATAGGCGTCAAGACGCTGACCAGCGGAATCGTCGGCAACAAGAATATGGATGTCGGCCATTAGCGCTCATTCCTTTCGCGAATCTTGCGGGCACGCTCCCCACGCTGCTTGGCTTTGCGTTTGGCGCGAGCCTCATCACGAGCGTTGAGTTCGGCGGTCGCATCGACCTCGCGAGCGGCGGGGCTCAAGAACATGTAACCGATGAGCGCCAGCACGACGCCGACCGTAATGCCGATATCGGCTACATTAAAAACGGGGAAGTCGATGAAGGTGGTGGCAATAAAATCGGTCACGAAGCCCATGGTCAGGCGGTCGATCGCGTTACCGATGGCGCCGCCCGCAACCATCGCCATGCCTACAACCTCAAGATGGGCGAGCTGGGGCGCACGAACGAGGTACACGGCAATAGCGATAATGACCGCCAACGCCAGCACGGCAAACGCGATGCCATGCCCCTCACCCATGCTAAAGGCGGCTCCGATATTGCGAACAAACAGGAAATCGATCACGCTGGGAATAACGGTCATATGCAGGGCATCGCCCACGGAACGAACCGCAAGCTTGGTCAGCTGGTCAACGAGCAACACAACGAGCGCCACGCCACCAGCAACACCCAACCGCCAACGCAAAGGCGGCGTCATATCCGCACCACGACCCAAAGAAATCCCCTACCCTCAAGAACATCGAAATACGTTTAACGCAAGTAATCATCTTATAGTGACAAACGCCAAACGCGCAGCATATTCACCAACGCTAGCGAAATAACCAGCTAAAAACGAAAGCGGCATTCCGAAAAACAGAATGCCGCTTGAATATGACACAGGTAGTCGTTGGGGACGTTCTTGTTTGACTAGTCGTTTAAGAACGTCCCCAACGACTAGGTCCATAGAAACGCCGCGTTATCGTCACCAACAGCGAAAACGTCCCTAAGCGAGCAAGGTGACGTGAAAGAGGAGGGAAGCGTACTTTGGTACGCGACCGACGATTGAACGTCAGATTGCCGCTTAGGGGCGTTTGCAGCGTCGGTAGGTTACGGCGTTCTACGAACGCCGTAACCTACAAAGCGTCAGCGCAGCGCTTGCAGATATGCGCGTGGCCGTTGTACTCGCCAACGGTGGTGCGGTAGTTCCAGCAACGGTCGCAGCACTCGCCCTCGGCAGCTTCAATGGCAACGGAGAGTTCCTCGCCCTGGGTCAGCTCAACATCGGAGACGATGTAGAACTCGGCCAGGTCGACGGCCTTATCACCGGTCAGCAGCGCGTACATCTCGGCGGGAACGACCGCCTTGACGCGGACCT
>CABSNH010000250.1 GCA_902478985.1 uncultured Collinsella sp. | reverse complement strand
TCGCCGTTGGCCTCCTTCTTCAGAAGCCCCATGTGAACATCGTGGCCACCGTTATAGGCCTCGTCGCCCTGCTTGATAAGCTCCTCGGCGGCGTCAAAATCGCCCTCCTTGGCCTTTTGCACGGCATTGATGTACATGCTCTTGGCGGTACCGACGTAGCTGATGATCTCGAAGCAGGTCATCTGCAGTTCGTTCATATCCTCCATGCGGAGCACCTAGCCCATCACGCTGACGCAGTGGTCGATGATGCCGGCAGCGTTCATGCGGCCGTAGTCGACCATGTTGATGACCTCGACCGGAAAACGACCGGCGGCCTCCTTCTCAAAATCGCCCTTGGTGTAGCCGATCTGCGGACCAAGCAGCAACATGTCGCACTCGTCCAGGTGATCGTGGGCCTCGTTCATGGGACGAGCCTCGACCTCAATATCCAGACCACGGTTTGCAACCTCGGCCTGCATCTTCTGGACCAGCAGGCTCGTGGACATGCCGGCATTGCAGCAGAGCATGATCTTCTTCATGGTTTCCTCCTTATAACTGCGCGGCGCGCAGACGACAACTGGTTGTATTCCTTGCGGCTATTGTGCCCGCTCCCCTGTATCTTTACACAAGGGAGAGAGCTGCGGGCACCGGCGCCGCGTACCGGCGCCCGCAAAGGTGAAAGGGACGAACGTTAGGCGTTCTACTCGGCGAGAGCCTCCTGCTTGGCGATTGCCTTCTCGGAAATCTTCATAAAGGGCAGGTAGACGGCCATGCCAATGACAATCTCGATAGCCTGCCACACGCCGGCGCGCCAGTCAAAGCCCGTAGCGAGCAGGGCATTGATGACGGGAGGCATGGTCCAGGGCACCTGGGCGATGCAGGGGCTGATGATGCCTGCGCAGGTAAGGCCATAGGTGATGCCGATGAACAGGTCGGGAAGGAGGACAAACGGGATCATGAGCGGCAGGTTGTACACGATGGGGTAACCGTAGATAACCGGCTCGTTGATGTTGAACAGACCAGGCAGGATAGCCATCTTGGAAACGGTCTCGGAAGCCTTGTTCTTGGAGAACAGGAGCGTGTCGAGCAGAAGCATGAGGGTGCAGCCCGAGCCGCCGATGAGGGCGAAGCTGTTAACGATCTGCATGTTCATGTAGTGATCGGGCTGGATGGTGCCACCGGCGGCAAAGGTAGCCATGTTGTCGACGATGAGCATGGTCAGGATCGGCTCGACGGTAGCGCCAGAGATGGTGGACTGGTGAATACCGACGCAGAACAGCAGGTTAGCAAGGGTGTAGATGAGGATAACAGCCCACGGACCGGCGTTCATGATGCTCTTGAGCGGGTTGGAGATGCACGTGGAGATGATGGTGCACAGATCGGTGCCGGCGCACACGGCGAGCAGGGCTGCGGCAAGAGCGAAGATCGCGAGGTTGAGCAGCATCGGGATCATGACGTTGAAGGAGTTGGAGACCGCGGGAGGCACGCCCTCGCCCAGCTTAACCTTGAGCTTCTCGACGCCAGAAATCTTGATGAAGAGCGAGACGGAAAGCAGGGCGATGATAATAGCCGAGAACAGACCGTTGGTGCCGGTGTTGGCAGTCGAAAGGGCGCCCGTGACCTCGGCGGAGGTGATCTTGTCGGTGAGCAGCGGGCTCGTGGCGGCAAGCGAGGCGGTGATCTGCTGCGGCATCATGATGACGAAAGCAGAGATAGCGACGACCACGCAAGCGAGCGGGTTATCGAAACGCTTGTTCTTAGCGAGGCTGTAGCCAATCAATCCGGCCAAGATAATGGCAGAGACGTTGAGGGTGCCCAGCGTAATTGCCGAACCCCACGTCTGAAGGTTGGCAAGGCCCGCCGCATCGAGCGGGAACAGAGGGAACACGACGTTGTTAATAAGAACCGCGATACCCGCAAGGATATAGAGCGGCGTGATGGTCGCGAAGGCGTCACGCAGGGAACGCAGGTGAACCTGGTTTCCCACCTTCGCAGAGACCTCGGCAAACTTGTCGAGGAAGCTCTTTCCGTTGTCACTGGCCATGATTGCTCCTAACTTTCAAATCCGGCCTTTTCCTATGCGCACGGTGGTCTGTCGCCCTCTGCCACCAGATGTGCCATGTGTTGCGCGC
>CABSNH010000249.1 GCA_902478985.1 uncultured Collinsella sp. | reverse complement strand
GAATGAAGGTCGAGCTGCTGTCGCATGTCAGGATTCATGCCGATGAGACCACGGTTCAGGTCCTGAAAGAGCCGAACCGCGAGGCGAAGAAGAAATCGAGGATGTGGCTGTTCTGCTCGGCGCGCTGCGACGTGCCCGTGTATGTATTCGAATACCACGAGACCCGCAGGAAGGGCGTTGCCCAGGAGTTTCTTGCGGGCTGGTCCGGCACGCTTACCACCGACGGCTACAAACCCTACTTCAATCTCGGCAACCCCAACATCGCCAACACGGCGTGCCTCGTCCACGTGCGCCGCTACTTCGCCCAAATCGTGAAGATCGCCGGCGGCGGCGCCAAGGCGGCGTCTGCGGCCAGCGTTGCGCTCGAGGCAAGGCGCAGGATCGACGCCATGTTTCAAGGTCGACTCCAAGTTCGACGACATGGAGCCGGGTGCCAGGAAGGCCGCCCGCGACGCGGAGCTCCGCCCGCTCATGGAGGACTTCGGGGGGATGGGCGCGGGCCAGCTTCCCCTAGCCTCGCCGAAGCTGGCGCTGCACCGTGCGCTGCAGTACGCCGTGGAGTTCTGGCCCTACGTCATGAACGTGCTCGAAGACGGGCACCTGGAGCTCTCGAACAACGTCGCCGAGCAGGCCCAGCGAATCTTCGTCGTAGGGCGCAAGAACTGGCTCTTCAGCGATGCGCCACGCGGCGCGCGGGCGTCTGCGGCGATATACAGCGTCACCACCACGGCCAAGGCCAACGGGCTCAATCCCAGGCTTTACGTCGAGTGGCTGCTGACCGAGATGCCCAACGCCGGCGAGCTCACCGATGAGGTTGTGGACTCGTTCCTGCCATGGTCGGATAGGGTGCCTGAGTCCTGCAAGCTCGACCCAGCCGCTGCCGAGAAGGCCAAAGAGATGCCTGACGACTTCATAATTAACATCGACCCCGATGCGTTCGACGACGAGATGGCGAACAACGCCGAGGAGGGCCTGTAGCGACATAGCGGCCTAAGGCATACCGCAACGCAAAGATGGAAACGTCCAGGACTTTTCCATCCGTATGCCGGAATGGCCCTGGACGTTTCCTGCTACGCGGTCATTTTGACGCTTACGCTCTAATGCCTCCACCGCTTGTCGCGGGCGGGGTAGACGATCCAGGCGGATGCGTAGCTTGCGATAAGGCAGACAATGACGCAGACGATGCTTGTCTGGAACCCGAATGAGTCATTGATAACGCCCCAGATTACGCTTGCGAAGCCAATGCCGATGTCATTGGCGAGCAGGAACAGGGCGTTTGCGGCGCCCCAGCGCTCTGGCGGGGTGTTCTTTACCGCTACGCTTTGATTAAGTGGCAGGCTTATGCCAGTGGCGAGACCATAGAAGATTCCGGACGCCAGGAAGACAGGTTCCCCGTACGGTGCGGCAAGTAGCATAAGGCAGCAGAGGATGCCGCACGCGACGGCTCCGGTCATTGTTTTGATTGCAGGTACGGTGTCCATGAAATGCTTTGAAATCATGCGAATGATAATCATGCTTACCGCGCTGATGGTGTAGAAGAGACCGGCGTGGGTATAGCCGAGAGTAGTACCGTACAGACCGGCAAAGAAGACGCCAAAGCCAAAAGTGGGGCACATGATCATCTGTGGGATGGCGCCAGGCAATGCGCGCGGCTCGAAGATGTTGAATGAGTCACGCAGGGTTCTCTTGGACACCTGGTCGCCTTCAGGACACTTTTCACTGTTAATTGTTTCGGATGTAGTTACTGTGGTGGAGCTGGGTGCCTGCCCGTCTTTTGAGTCGAGTTCGAGCCGGGTTTCCATTTTGATTCGGTATGCGCTGGAGCTTGGCAGAGTTTGCCATTTACTTTCATAGCGTGCGTTGAGGGCGATTACAAGCCCTGCAAACCCAACCAGGGCAAGGCCGACATAGAGGTTCGTTGAGGGATCGGTTCCTACTAGGTAAAGTGCGAAGGCTGGGCCGATGCTCATGGCGATAGCCTGTCCGAGGCCGTGGTATCCAATGCCTTCGCCGAGCCGTTCTTGCGGTAAGACGCTTGCTGCGGCGGTCGAGGCTGCTGTTGTTGCTGCGCCAAAGCCCACGCCTTGCAGCAAACGGCTGATTGTGAAGAGGGGATGCCCTGAACG
>CABSNH010000248.1 GCA_902478985.1 uncultured Collinsella sp. | reverse complement strand
TCCGGATCGCGCGTTCGCTTCTACAGGCCATCAGATGGCAGGATGTTCGTAATGCACGCGCCTCATCCATCTGACGAATTGACAGCGGGGACCATTCGAAACATCGTTCGCTTTCTGCAAGATGTCGGAGGTAGTCATGAGTAACGTTTTGGCATACAAGGGTTATTTCGCCCCGGTCGAGTTCGATGCCGAACAGCATGTGCTAACAGGTATGGTCGCCGGCATTAGGGACGCAATCGTATTTGAAGGCTCCACGGCTGAAGAAGTGGAGCAATGCTTCCACGACGCCGTCGACGATTACCTTGAGTTTTGCGCCGAGAAGGGCAAGGAACCCGAGCGGGCTTTTAAGGGCTCGTTCAACGTAAGAACGGGCTCTGAGCTCCACAAGCAAGCAGCGCTGGCAGCGGCAAAGAAGGGTGAGTCACTCAATAAGTTTGTGACTGAAGCGATCGCTGCGGCGCTGTGAAGCCAACGTCGAGTCGAAGCCGCCACACAGGGCGCCTTTGTGGCGGCTTCGACGTTTGCCCAGATAAAACCAGCCAAAATAAGCCTGTCACTTTTTGGCAGGTTTGCTAGAGGAGGTTGGGATGGACAAGGCTGAGTTGCGGCGGGCGGTGATTGCCCAGCGCGATGCTCTTGATTTGGACTTGCGGGCGGCGAAGTCTGCTGATATCTGTGCGCGGCTGGTTGAGCTGCTGGGCCGCTTAGATGCCGCGGCGCCGCGCATCGTTGCCGTCTATGCCGCGATGGGTTCCGAGGCAGACCCTGCCGCGTTTGCCGCTGCGGCCGCCGCGCGCGGCTGGCGCGTGGCCTATCCGTGCATGCTCTCGGCAACAGACACCGTGGCTTGTGGCCAGCGCATGTGTATGCGGGCAGTTGCCGCCGACGATGCGTCCGCGGCTCCGTTTATCGCCCACCCTACGCGGGCCTTTGCGGCCACGGACATCGACAGCAACCACTTCCCTATCGTGCCTGCCGAAGCTCTCGACATGATCGTCGTGCCGCTCGTGGCCTTCGACCAAACCGGCGCGCGCCTGGGCTACGGCGGCGGTTGCTACGACCGCTACCTGCCCATGCTCTCGCCCGCATGCCAAATCATCGGCATCGCCTTTGACGAGCAGCGTGTCGACCGCGTTCCCACCGACGCTCACGACCTGCCGCTACCCCACATCATCAGCGCCTAATCGCCGCCATATCAGCCACGGCTACAGCAGTACCATCGCAGCCTAGTGCTCCTCGCCGGCGCGGGCCAGGTCGTAGGGCGTGGTCTGGTAGACGTAGTAGTTGAGCCAGTTGGTGTAGAACAGCTGAGCTTGGCTGCGCCAGACGTTGCGCGGCTCGGCGGAGGGGTCGTCGCCCGGGAAGTAATGCGCCGGCACCTCCGGGTTGAGCCCGCGCTTCACATCGCGCTCGTACTCCAGGCGCAGCGTATCGGTGTCGTACTCGGGATGGCCAAAGACAAAGAAGCGACGGCTGTCGGTCGACTTGACGATGTACAGGCCCACCTCGTCGGACACGGCCACGACCTCAAGCTGCGGCTCGGCCTCCACGTCCTCGCGGCGCACATCGGTGTTGCGCGAATGCACGGCATAGAAACGGTCGTCGAAGCCGCGGACCAGCGGGCTTTGCGGCTTCACCAGATAATGCTCGAACACGCCGCTCGCCTTTGCCGGCAGGTCATACTTCTGGATACCGTAATGATGGTACAGACCGGCCTGTGCGCCCCAACAAATGTGCAGCGTAGAGTGTACGTGCGTGGTAGACCAGTCCATGATCTGGCAGAGCTCGGGCCAGTAGTCGACCTCTTCGAACGGCATCTGTTCCACCGGGGCGCCCGTGATAATCAGGCCGTCGTAGTGGATGTCGCGGATGTCGTCGAACGTGCGGTAGAACGTCTCCAGGTGGCCGGCGCTCACGTGCGTGGCCTCGTGTGTTTTGGTGCGCAGCAGGTCCACCTCCACCTGCAGCGGCGTGTTGGAGAGCTTGCGCATGATCTGCGTCTCGGTAGCGATTTTGGTGGGCATGAGGTTGAGGATGAGCACGCGCAGCGGACGGATGTCCTGGTGCAGCGCCCGGTACTCGGTCATGACAAAGATGTTCTCGCTCTCGAGCTGCGCGGCGGCAGGGAGGGCGTCGGG
>CABSNH010000247.1 GCA_902478985.1 uncultured Collinsella sp. | reverse complement strand
TGGCGGCGTGGTCAAGCTGCGTGGGGTCGAGCAGCTCCTGCGTTTCGGCCAGCGTTGTCTGGTAGAGTCCCTCCATGCGCTCCATAACCTGCGCAGGGGTGGACGTGGCGTCGAAGGGAAAGTTGATGTCCACGTCGCGCCGATTGCCCGATTCGGTTGCCAGGCGGATGAGCTCGACCTTGAGGTCCTTAAAGCCCTCGAGGCCGAGCTTTTTGCAAAAACGGTGGACGCTCGCGACCGAAACGTTGGTGCGCACGGCAAATTCCTTGATGGAGAGCCCGCGGACGTCTTCGCCCATGGCAAGGGCCGAGATGCCGAGCTGTTGCTCGGTAGGGGTAAGGCCCTGTGCCTCGGAAATCTTGCGTTTGATATCCATACGAACTCCCACACTCAACAAACCTGCCAAAAAAGACAGGTTTATTTTGGCACGTTTCGGTCGGTATCAGGAAGTATCAGGGACGGGGCGGCGGCAGGACTTGAGAACGAAAAGAAGTGTCGGGTTTGGCACCCCTGCCCCTGCCTGCCGCGCGCGTGGGCGATACTCGGCTTATCGACCCGCGATGTAAAGGAGATGCTCATGGAAAACATCAAGTTCCCCGAGGGCTTCTATTGGGGTGGCGCCGCCGCTGCCAACCAGTTTGAGGGCGCTTGGAACGTGGACGGCCGCGGTCCTTCCGTCGATGACCATTTCTTGGGCGGCAGCTACAAGGAGCCGCGTCAGATTACGATCGATATCGATCCCGACCGTTTCTACCCCAACCATGACGGCATCGATTTCTACCATCACTACGAGGAGGACATTGCGCTGTTCGCCGAGATGGGCTTCAACATGTTCCGCATGTCCATCTCCTGGAGTCGTATCTTCCCCAACGGCGACGATGCTGAGCCCAACGAGGCCGGCCTCGCCTTCTACGATCGCGTCTTCGACTGCCTGCGCGCCCACAACATCGAGCCGCTCGTGACCCTCTCGCACTACGAGATGCCCTATCACCTGGTCGAGAAGTACAACGGCTGGGCGAGCCGCGAGCTCATCGGCTTCTTTGAGAAGTATTGCCAAACCGTCTTCGACCGTTACCAGGACAAGGTCAAGTTCTGGCTCACCTTCAACGAGATCAACTGCGGCACTCAGGACATGGGCAACCTCTTTGAGACCAGCATGATTCAGGGCTTTGAGGGCCCGGCTTCGGCGGTCCACACCACGCCGCAGGCCCGCATGCAGGCGCTGCATCACCAGTTTGTCGCCAGCGGCCGCGTCGTGCGCTATGCCCACGAGCATTACCCGCAGTTCAAGATGGGCAACATGGATTGCTTCATCCTCTCCTATGCCGCCACGTGCGATCCGGCCGACGTGTTTGCTACGCAGCAGGAGATGAACGCCATGAACTGGTACTGCTCCGACGTGCAGGTGCGCGGAAAGTACCCGTTCTATGCCAAGCGCTTCTGGGCCGAGAACGATGTTGAGCTTGTGATGGAGGACGGCGACCTGCAGGATATCGCCGACGGCAAGGTCGACTTCTACTCCTTTAGCTACTACATGTCCGGCACCGTGGGCACCCACAAGGATCACGAGATGACCGAGGGCAACATGACCTTTGGCGGCAAGAATCCCTATCTGGAGTCCACCGACTGGGGCTGGCAGATCGATCCGCTGGGCCTGCGCATTGCCCTCAACGAGATCTATGCTCGCTACGAGATTCCGCTGATGGTGGTCGAGAACGGCATGGGCGCTTACGACGAGGTCGAGGAGGACGGTTCCATCCATGACCCGTATCGCATCGCCTACTTGCGCAGCCACATCAAGGCCATGGGCGAGGCCATTGCCGACGGCGTCGACCTGATCGCCTACACCTGGTGGGGCCCCATCGACCTGGTGTCCGCCGGCACCGGCGAGATGCGCAAGCGCTACGGCTTCATCCATGTCGATAAGTACGACGACGGCACCGGTACCTACGAGCGCCGCCGCAAGGACAGCTTCTTCGCGTACCAGAAGATCATCAAGTCCAACGGCACCGAGGGCCTGGAGTAATCGACAATATGAGCGCCACTGGGGAAATGGTTTTGGGAAGGGCTTGGAAGGGCTTGCGATTCGAGCCCTCACCTTAGCAATTTGATCATTTGGCACTATAATCACCATAGGCATGCGCATA
>CABSNH010000246.1 GCA_902478985.1 uncultured Collinsella sp. | reverse complement strand
CTGTGGGCGTGTACGGCGAGGACGACGTGCGCGCGCTGCCGATTGTGGAGATTCGCAAGCCTGAGGACTGCGAGTTCTACGACCTGGATGTAAAGTACGTCGACCCCACAGACATCCACCGCATTCCGGCGCAGATTTCGCCCGAAAACTATGCGCGTGCCCAGGAACTTGCCTGTGCGGCCCATAAGGCCCTCGGCTGTCTGGGCGTTTCGCGCAGCGATTTTATCGTGAGCGAGGACGGCCCTGTCATTCTCGAGACCAACACCATTCCCGGCATGACCGATACGTCGCTGTATCCCGATGAGATTCGCCATACCGACGACATGACGTTCCCGCAGGTGTGCGACAGCCTGATCCGTATGGGTCTCCGCCGGGCGGGCGTTGCATGCTAATCGAGGACGCCGTATCTCCTGGAACGCCGCAGTTCGTCATCGATTCTTACGCCACGCTCGCCGAGCGCGCTAAGACGCAATCGTTTGGCCTCATCGAGGAGGACGTAATCGTCCTCGATACCGAGACCACGGGTCTTTCGGTGCAGGACAATGAGTTAATTGAGATTTCCGCGGCCCGCCTTTCGGGCCGCGAGGTCATTGACCGCTTTGATACGTTCGTGCATCCCAAGCAGCTGATTCCTGCAGAGATTACCGAGCTCACGAGCATTACGAACGCCGATGTGGCAGATGCTCCGTCGGCCGTCGAGGCCGTCGCGGCACTCGCCGACTTTGTGGGCGGCTGTCCTGTTATCGCGCATAACGCCACGTTTGACCGGTCGTTTATCGAGTCGGTCAAGGGCGGTGTCAACGTCAGCGACATCTGGATCGATTCGCTGGCACTGTCGCGCATCGCACTTCCGCGCCTGGCCTCGCACAAGCTGTCTTTTATGGCCGACTTGTTTGGGTGCGATTCAGTATCGCACCGTGCGAACGCCGACGTTGATGCCCTGTGCGGTGTGTGGCGCGTGCTGTTGGTCGCACTTACCGACCTGCCTTCGGGCCTTATGGCGCGCTTGGCGGACATGCACGCGGACGTGCCTTGGTCATATCGCCCCATTTTTTCTTTTTTGGCTGGCCAGAACCCAGGTTCGATATTTTCGCTCAGCGCCGCTCGTGCCGACGTGCTCAAGGCCGATCGCGCGGACGATCGCGTTGATGCGGACGAGCTGCCGGTCCTTAAGATGCCGAGTCGTGAAGAGATCGAGGCAGATTACGCCCCCGGCGGCCTGGTCAATCGCATGTACCCCACCTATGAGCCGCGCGACGAGCAGATCGCGATGGCGGTTGAGGTACGCGATGCGCTGGTCACGGGTACCCATCGCGTGATCGAGGCGGGCACGGGCGTCGGTAAGTCGATGGCCTATCTCGTGCCCTTCGCCGAGGCCGCCCGCCGAAACAACATTACCGTCGGCATTGCGACCAAATCGAATAATCTTGCCGACCAGCTTATGTACCATGAGCTGCCAAAGCTCGCCGAACAGCTGGACGGGGGCCTGTCGTTTTGTGCACTCAAGGGCTATGACCACTATCCGTGTCTACGCAAGCTCGAGCGCATGAGCCGTGGTCAGGTTGAGATCACCACCAAGCGCGATCCTGCTGACACGCTCACGGCGGTTGCGGTGATCATGGCGTATGTGTGCCAATCTGCCGATGGCGACCTCGATTCGCTCGGCATTCGCTGGCGCAGCGTCAACCGTCCCGACTTTACGACGGCTTCGCGCGAGTGTGCTCGTCGTCTGTGTCCGTTCTTCCCTGACAAATGCCTGGTCCACGGGGCGCGCCGCCGAGCGGCACATGCCGACGTGGTGGTCACCAACCATTCCCTGCTGTTCCGCAACGTGGCCGCCGAGGGAAGGATTTTGCCTCCGATTCGTCACTGGGTGGTCGACGAGGCCCATTCCATCGAGCGTGAGGCCCGTCGCCAATGGGCGCGCGTGGTTTCGGCAGATGAGTCGCGCGTGCTGTTTGAGCGCTTGGGTGGGTCGAGTGCCGGCGCGCTGAGTCAAGTTTCCCGTGACCTGGCCACTTCCGAGGGCTCCACGCTCTACCTGGGACTCACCGCCAAAGCGACGTCGACGGTTGCCCGCGCGAGCATGGCGATTGCCGATGTGTTCGATGGTGTGCGCGAGCTCGGCCGTCGCGCCCGTGGGAGCTACGAT
>CABSNH010000245.1 GCA_902478985.1 uncultured Collinsella sp. | reverse complement strand
CTCGGAGATGTGTATAAGAGACAGCGTTAATCCTCAGGGTCTTCACATGCGTCCCGCTGGTCTCTTCGCCTCCACCATGGGCAAGTACGCCTGTGACGTGACGGTCGTCACCCCCGAGAAGGAGGTCAACGGCAAGTCCCCGATGGCCCTCATGGCTGCTGGTATCCCCTGCGGCACCGAGGTCGAGGTCAGGTGCGACGGCGCTGACGAGGCCGAGGCTCTGGCTGCTGCCATCGAGCTCATCAAGAGCGGTCTTGGCGAGTAGAACTCAAACGGGTCGCATGTTGAACAACTAAGTTCATATTTGGGGGCGCAGTGACCTGTTGTAAGGTAACTGCGCTCTTTTGTCATGGATATGGCAAAACGCTTTATCACATGACACGGAGAGAGGAATGGGAATGTATCAGGGAGTCAACGCTTCCGAGGGCATCGGTATCGGCACCGTCATGGTCGCCGTCGATCCCGACTTGACGTTTGAGCCGCACGAGGTTGCCGATTCGGCAGCAGAGAAGGAGCGCTATCAGTCCGCTCTTTCGGTCTTCTGCGAGAAGACCCAGGCTCAGGCCGACCACATGAAGGAGACGGTGGGCGAGGCCGAGGCCGAGATCATGAGCGGACACATTGTCCTGGCTCAGGACCCGGGCATGACCGACGCCATCAACGCCGCCATTGACGGCGGTACCTGCGCCGAGCAGGCGCTCATGGACACCTCGACCATGTTCGAGAACATGTTCCTGTCCATGGACGACGAGATGTTCCGTCTGCGCGCGGCCGACATCGCCGACATCCGAACCGGCATTCTGGCCGAGCTGCTGGGCAAGGAGGTCGTCGACCTCTCCGTCCTGCCCGAGAACACCGTCGTTGTCGTGCACGACCTTACGCCGTCCATGACCGCCACGATCGATAAGGCCCACGTTGCCGGTATCGTTACCGAGACCGGTGGCCGCACGTCGCACTCCGCGATCATTGCGCGCGCCCTCGAGATCCCGGCTGTCCTTTCGGTTTCCAACAGCTGCACCGCGCTGCGCAACGGTATGACCGTTGTCGTCGACGGCGGCAAGGGTATCGTCGAGGCCGATCCCGACGAGGAGACGCTCGCTGCCTACACCGCCAAGGCCGAGGCCTTCGCTGCCGAGAAGGCAGCCCTCGAGGCCTTCCGTGGCAAGCCGTCCGTGACTGCCGATGGCATCAAGAAGATCATCGCCTGCAACATCGGTAACCCCGATGACGTGCCCAACGCGCTCGATCACGACGCCGAGGCCATCGGTCTGTTCCGCTCCGAGTTCCTGTTCATGGACTCTGCTGAGCTTCCTTCCGAGGAGGAGCAGTTCAACGCCTACCGTAAGGTCGCCAGCGCGCTCAAGGGTGCTCCGGTCATCATCCGCACGCTCGATGTGGGTGGCGACAAGGAGATTCCGTATCTGCATATGGTCAAGGAAGACAACCCCTTCATGGGCTTCCGCGCCGTGCGTTACTGCCTGGCCAATCCCGACCAGTACAAGGTCCAGCTCCGCGCTCTGCTGCGCGCTAGCGCCTTCGGTGACGTCAAGATCATGATCCCGCTCGTCACCTGCGTCGAGGAGGTCGTGGCTGTCAAGGAGCTCGTCGAGCAGTGCAAGGCCGAGCTGACCGAAGAGGGTCGCAAGTTCAACGAGAACATCGAGGTCGGCATCATGGTCGAGACGCCCGCCGCTTCGCTGCTCGCAGACCGTCTTGCCGAGGTCGCCGACTTCTTCTCCATCGGCACCAACGACCTGATCGGCTACACCATGTGCGCCGACCGTGGTAACGACACCATCTCCAACCTGTACCAGGTTTACTATCCCGCCGTGCTCCGCTCGCTCAAGAACATCATCGAGAGCGGCGTGAAGGCCGGCATCATGGTCGGTATGTGCGGCGAGGCCGCTGCCGATCCGCTGCTCGAGCCGCTGCTGATCAGCTGGGGCCTGGAGGAGTTCTCGATGAGCGCTCCGTCGATCCTGCGCGCCCGCAAGACCATCAGCCAGTGGACCAAGGCCGAGTGCGACGAGCTCGCCGAGAAGGCACTCGCCTGCAACACCGCCGCCGAGGTCAAGGCACTGCTCGAGTCCGCAGCTCGCTAATTTAGTATCAGAGGTAACCGCGTGGTTGGAATGGGCCGGCCACGCGGCCCTCACATATA
>CABSNH010000244.1 GCA_902478985.1 uncultured Collinsella sp. | reverse complement strand
TCTACACCCTAGAGTTCGTCGGCAGCGTCAGATGTGTATAAGAGACAGCTCCGCTCCTGCCCGAGGTCACCGTGCTCGACGCCTCTGCCACGCAGACCATTCTGGATAACGGCCGAGGCTACGCGCAGTTTTGCGACATGGCCGTGCTCGCCTTTGCCTCGTTCGCCAACCCGGGCGGTGGCTACATCCAGGGCTATCTGGGTCAGGAGGCCACGCTCTGCGCCGATTCGTACCTGTACAACGTCCTCGATAAGCAGCGTAAATGGTACGGCGAGAACCGTCGCCGCAACATCAACTGCGAGCTTTACCGCAACCGTGCGCTGGTGGTGCCTGCGGTGCGCTTCGACCGCAACCACGTGCATGCGTATGCCGATGTAATCGTTGCCGCCGCGCCCAACGCAAAGCGCGCTCGCCAGGAGTATCGCGTGGGTGACGATGCCCTGCTGGACGCCCTGCGCGATCGCATCCGCTTCGTGCTTGCCATCTGCGACGAGCTGGGTCGCGAGAAGCTCGTGCTGGGCGCTTGGGGCTGCGACAACAACGGCTTTGATGCCGAGACCGTGGCCGAGCTCTTCCGTAAGGAGCTCGCGTCGGGCGACTTTAAGGTCAAGCAGGTCTTCTTTGCCGTGCCTTCTACGCGTTGGGACGAGGATTTTGCCAAGTTCGAGCACGTGCTGGCAAACTTCCCCGAGCGCAACGAGGAGTCCTATGCCCAGGTTGCCGCTCGCGCTGCGGCTGCTCGCGCCGCCGAGCAGGCCCAGGCTGCCGCCGAGGACGATGAGGACGATGACGATTGGCGCAAGTACCTGTAATCGGTACGTGCCGACAGATAGGTCGAGCCGGCGGGAGGGCTGCTTCCGTCGGCTTTTTACTAAAGGAAGGGCTTACGATGAAAAACGTTCTGTGCTTTGGTGACAGCAATACCTATGGCTACGATCCGGCAGGTATGCGCGACGGCACCGCGGTGCGCTATGCGCACGATGTGCGCTGGTGCGGCGTGGCACAGCGTGACCTGGGCGAGGACTGGCACGTAATTGAGGAAGGCTTAAACGGCCGCACGACGGTGCGCGACGATATGTGCCATCTGGATACTAATCTCAACGGTATTCGCGCGTTGCCGATGCTGCTCGAGGCCCATAAGCCGCTGGATGCGATCGTGATTATGCTGGGCACCAACGACTGTAAGACGGTCTTTAACGTGACAGCTTCCGATATCGCCCGTGGCGCCATGGCGCTGATTCGCGCTGTCCGCGCGTTTCCGTGGACCGACGCTGCGCCTTGTCCGCGCATTCTGCTGATGGCTCCTATCAAGATCAAGCCGCAGATCGCCGATGTGTATATGACCGACTTTGACGAGCACTCCGTCGAGGCCTCGGAGCATTTTGCCGAATACTATGCGTATGTTGCCGAACAGTTTGGCTGCGACTTTTTGAATGCCGCCGATTTTGCCGAGCCGGGCGATATCGATTATCTGCACATGATGCCGGTAAGCCACGAGAGCCTCGGCCATGCCGTGGCAGCCAAGCTCAAAGAGATGCTCGGAGAGTAGTACGGCCCAAAGCAGTACAAAAGTTCCCCTTGCGGTGGCTTGTTTCGTTGGTTTGTCTTGATCTGTAACAGCTGTAAGGCCGAAAACGGGCTAGATGTTACAGATTGAGATTATTTAGGTCGATATCGGTCGTTTGTCTCGATCTGTAACATCTAGGGTCGATTTTGCCGAGTTACTGTTACAGATCGAGATTTTCTTCTCAGTGGAATTTGAATGTCTCAATCTGTAACAGGTGGGCCGAAAAATGGACTCTAACTGTTACAGATCGAGATGTTTGTGGGAACCGCCACAAAGGTGCCTGTCCCCTTTGCGGTGGTTTTGGGCTGCGAATCTTAGTACTGCCACTATTAACAACGCCCGTTTTACCTGCTGGTTTGTTGGGAAATATCCCAATTTATCCCAAGTGCGTCGCAAACGGAACGCGCCACCTGCTCACGGGAGGGACGAATATAATGACGGCCCGACACGCCCGGCAGGGAGTGGCCCATGAGCATCTCCATGAGGTCCCAGGGCATGTGCAGCTCCATCTCGCAGATGGTTCGCCAAGAGTTGCGGAGGTTCGACCATGGGATGTGCTCGACACCCTCGGCCTCGCACCACTTCTTCCATCTATGAT
>CABSNH010000243.1 GCA_902478985.1 uncultured Collinsella sp. | reverse complement strand
GCTTGTTCCAGGTGACAAAGCCCTCGGGGGCCTTTTTCTTTTTAATCTTACGGAGTTTTTTGGGGTCGTCGCCCGCCTTGGCCATAAGCTTGGCATTCTCGATCTCGTGCTCGGGTGCCTCGGCAATCACCATGCCCTCGGTATCGAAGCCCGAGCGGCCGGCGCGACCGGCAATCTGATGGAACTCACGGGCGCGCAGACGACGCATCTTGTAACCGTCGAACTTGGTGAGCGCGGTGAGCACCACGGTGTGGATGGGCACGTTGATGCCGACGCCGAGCGTGTCGGTGCCGCAGATGACGGGCAGCAGGCCCTGCTGCGCCAGGCGCTCAACCAGTAGGCGATAGCGCGGCAGCATACCGGCGTGGTGCACGCCGACGCCGCAGCCGAGCAGGCGCTTGAGAATCTTGCCGAAGGCGGTGGAGAAACTCGTGCCTTTGGCAGCTTCCTTAATGGCCTCGCGCTGCTCCTTGCTAGCGATGCCAAAGTTGGCAAGCGACTGTGCCGTGGCAAGCGCGGCGTCCTGACTAAAGTGCACGATGTAGAGTGGGGCCTCTCCGCGGCGCATGGCGAGCTCGACGGTGCCCTCGAGCGAGGTCGTCACGTAGTCATAGCTCAGGGGCACGGGGCGCGGGGCGTCGACAACCAGGTCGCAAGCAGCGCCGGTGTGCTCTTCGAGAGAGGCGGCGATTGCAGTGACATCGCCAAGTGTGGCGCTCATGAGCATAAACTGCGCATGGGGCAGGGTGAGCAGCGGCACCTGCCAAGCCCAGCCGCGGTCGGGGTCGGCAAAGTAATGGAACTCGTCCATGGCCACGCAGCCCACATCGGCGTCCTCGCCCTCGCGTAGCGCATCGTTAGCAAGGATTTCGGCCGTGCAGCAGATGACGGGAGCCTTGGTGTTGATATGCGTGTCGCCGGTGATCATGCCTACGTTATCGCGGCCGAGCACCTGTACCAGGTCGAAAAACTTCTCGCTGACCAGAGCCTTGATAGGAGCCGTGTAGTAGCAGCGTTTGCCCTGCGCCATGCCCATAAAGAGCATGCCCAGCGCGACGAGCGACTTGCCCGATCCGGTCGGCGTGCCCAAAATGACGTGATCGCCGGCGGCCAGGTCCATGAGGGCCTCTTCTTGGTGATCCCACAGCTCAATGCCACGGTCGCTCGTCCATTCAAAGAAGCGTTCGAAGGCCTGATCGGGCGTGAGCCATGGTTCGGGCTCACTGCCATCCTCGGGCTCCCACCAGGTGGGGGAGAGCGCGCCGAGCGAGCCGAACTCGGCTTCGGTTCCCGTGCCGCCCGAGAATGAACTGGCGGCGCCGGCGCCGGAGACGGTGCCGGCGGCGGTATCTGTCGTGGTCTGTGCCATGTGGTTGCTTTCTCTCGCGATTGTCCGCCAACTATTATGGCGTAGCGGCGGCGTGGGGTGCCAGCGCGCGAGAAAATGCAGGAAATGGGCGTTCTGCCCAGCCGTTTAGTGTAGTCGCTAGCTAAGTGAGTAGACTTTTTGCGATATTGCGAGCACATGGCTTTTGCGCAAGGGTTCTACCTGCGGTTTTATGTTTCGCTATGCGGGCTGTGCTTGGCTATTGCAAAATAGTCTACTCACTTAGGTTTGAGGGCCGTTCGCTGGCGCCTATTTGCGCTTGTTTGCCAACGCCGCGACCATCAGAAGCCCCTAGGACTCTTGCGGTAGACGCTTCTTGCCCTTGCGGGCACGGTTTCTAAAGTTCTCGACGGCCTCTTCCATGCCCAGAGGCACATAGGCGAGCTCATCGAGGTTATCGGGCAGGTAGCAGGCTAGGCTTTGCTCCTGCGCGCGGCCCGCCGCGAGCTGTTCATCGCTGGGCTGCGCTCCAGGTGTGGCGCAAATGCCATAGACGGCGGCACCCATCTCGCGCGTGCGGCGCTCGTACTCGGTCTCGGGATGCTCGGGATGGTTGCGGCGGACGTCGTCGCTTACCCAAAGCGTATCGTAGCCGGCCGCGGCAAACTGTCCCAGGGCGTAATCGCGCAACGGCTTGCTATCGGTGCGCAGCGTGACGGTAGCGCCGGCTGAAAAGAGCGGGCGGTAGAGCATCAGATGGTCGACATGGACGAGTCGTTTTTTAGCGTACTTGGCCTTGGGCTGCGGCGTGGGAAAGTTAATGGTGATGGCATCGAGCT
>CABSNH010000242.1 GCA_902478985.1 uncultured Collinsella sp. | reverse complement strand
CAACGCAGAATCGGCAATCGCCAAGCCATACGAAAACGGCGCGCGCAGCAGGCAATCCTCTACCGTGCGCCAAAACGGCGTCACCCGCACGCCGTCGACTTGTTCAAGCGCACACGCCACCCGCGGACGCAACAGCCGGCATCCTGCACTCAGCGGCACCGAGCAACCTGTCTTAACAAGAAATCGCGGCCCAAGCAGATCATTCGGCACCTCCAGACCCCACAAAAGTGCCGCGTCATAACCCCAAAACGCCCAATCGGGATGAAACCCTGCAAGCCCTTTGATGGTACGCAACGCTCGCTCCGCCGGCGTCAGTACAACCCAATCATGTTGAAAGCAGAACAGATACGGCTCGGGCTCCGCAATATCATCGGTTCCCACATGGCGCCGCAGCCACATGAGCTCGGCATTGTCGTGCGTCACAAGCGGCACGCCTTGTTCAGCCGCCTCCGTGAGCCTGGCAAGCATCCTATTCCGCGCCAAGGTGTTACGTGTTGCATGCTTGTGTTTAAAAACGGTATTAGACACTTCCATCACCACCACGTCAGACAAATGGGCCATCGTCACCGTTGCCTCCGCTGACAAATGTCTTGATCTGTAACAGGAAAACAGTCTTTGAGCCTCTAGTTGTTACAGATCGAGATTTTCAGTCGTGCGTCCAACCTTTGTCTCGATCTGTAACAGGTAGGTCGAATTTTGGCCCCTTCCCGTTACAGATCGAGATCTTTCGGCAGGCGCCAACCTTCCGTCTTGATCTGTAACAGTTAGATGGCCAAACGGCCCCTTGTTGTTACAGATCGAGACATTCAGTCGAGTCTGCATTGTTCATCTCGATCTGTAACAACTACGGGTCCAAATGGTCTCTAGACGTTACTGATCGAGACAAAAGGCAGAGGGCAAGGCAGGCAACAACTGCCCATCCCCTACTCCCATTCCTGTTCGTAGATGTTGAGGGACTTTACGTAGCGCCCCTGGGCACCCATGATGTCGCGGACCAGCCTCAAAAAGAAGCTGATACACGAGGTGTCGAAGCCGTCTTCCAGGTCTTCCGGATGAACGGCGCCAGGCCCGTCGACCGCCGTATCGCTCAGGCGCGCAATGTCGTAGAGGTAGAGCTGCCCCGCCGTCAGCCAAACATCGTCAACGCACGCGATGCGCACCGCAATCGCACCATCGCGCCAGTGCTCCTTTTGCACGATATGCGGGTCGTAGACATCAAAGCGACGGTCGGTGCGCGTGTCGCGCAGCGCGACCATACCAGTCGCAGGATCCTTGTCCAAAATGCCAAAGCGCGAAAAATAATGCGTGTCGCGCACCTGCTCGAGCCGCCTGAGCGAAGCAGGCGAAAGCGACGCCGGCGGCTCGTCAACATACAGCTCCAACAGCGTCTTGCCATGGTAATAGGGGCGCTCAAACAGCAGCCAATCGGTAAATGCCATGTTATAGGCCATGATTTCACTTTGCGATGGTTCTTCGCAATAGCTGAGCCATGGATCGACTATCACTTCGAACTGCGTGCGCGCCGACTCCAAAAACTGAAACTTGCGCAGCATCCAAAACTGGGCCATATCGGCAATATCGTTACCGACGGCTTCGTCCAGACGTCCCCGGTCCAAAACATGATCAGCCATGGCATCCTCCTCAAACTGATAAACCTCAATTTGAGCTTATGAGGAGGGCCGGTGGTCGCCGCCAGCACGGGCGAAATGGGCATCAGGCTGCAAACCAGATGCTGACCGTATACTTGACGGAACGTTTGACCGATACGTTATACCGAAACAAAACCCCAGTTAAACATAGGCAAATAAACAGAGATTTTGAGCTTGCCAGCCGCAGTCATCACGAAAACAGCAAGGCGCCGCGAGCCTGCACGTCAGCAAATGAGCAGTCAAACGTCAAGAGTGTCCCCAACGACTAGACAAAAAAGAGCGTCCCCAATGACTAGTCTGAACTGCCTCCCATTTCTTGGACACGAGAAATGGGAGGCTTTTTATGCGTGTCGACTTGAGAGTGAAACACGACATCGAGGCCAGGAAGGCGGCGATCGGGCTCTTCGAGCGGGGGCACGGCTTCAAGTCGGCGGCGAAGGCGCTGTCGGTCCCGCGCAACACCGTGAGACAATGGCTCTACGTATACCGGTCGTTCGGAAGCGAGGTGCTGCTATCCATGGACGGCAAGCAGAC
>CABSNH010000241.1 GCA_902478985.1 uncultured Collinsella sp. | reverse complement strand
GGCTGGGACGGAGGGATTCGAACCCCCAACAGCCGGCACCAAAAACCGGAGTTCTACCGTTGAACTACGTCCCAATGTGTGGTGTTGCCCAAAAACAACTCATTTAGTTTACCTAATCTGCGAGGGCATCGCAAACGCCGTCGAGCAGGCGTACGGCGAGTGTCTGCGCGTCGCTGGCCGTGAAGGTGCCGTTGTAGCGCGTCATGCCCGTGAGCTCAATGCGAATGCGTGCCGGCTTCTGCTGCGCGGCGACATTGGCAGTGCGGATGCGCTGGGCCAGGTTGTGGCACTCGGCGAGGGCGATCGTGGCGCGCGGCGCTGCATCTGCGGGCAGCTCGTCGCTTGCGATCTCGAGCACCAGGTCAACGTCGGTTGGGACCTCGGAGTCGCAGAGCATCATGCCGCTGTTGTCGGTCGTTGCCGTGGCGATATTCCACATACGCGACGCAACACTGCGTGCGATGGGGTCCTCGCCGATAACGGCAATCTGAAAGCGCTCGAGCACGTTGGCGGCGCGAGCAAAACCGATGCGGGACTCGGCTTCGGTGACCGAGGGCTTGCCCTCCCACACATGGTGCAGGCGGTTGATGTAGGCGTAGGTGTCCTGGAAGGCCATGCCGTCGGCAAACAGGCCGACATTTTCCTGGAACTGCTGCAGGGCGGCCTCGGTATGCGGACCAAAGTAGCCGTCGTCTTCGCCACAGGCAAAGCCCAAAACGTTGAGAGCGCGCTGCAGGGCCTGCACATCGGCGCCATGGAAATTGGGCATGCGCAGATAGAGGGTGCGGTCGCCCAGCTTATACGAAGCGTCTACAAGGGCGCTCCAACAGGGGATATCGACGGCATGACCGGCAGCAAGGCCGCTGTCGAGCCTGAAGGTGCTGACGGCCTGCTCAGTGGTGGCTCCAAAGTACTTGTCGGTGACTTCGGCGGCATCAATCGTGTAGCCGAGCTGCAGGAGACGAGACTGCACGTCCTCGACGGCTGCTCCTTGCATGCCCGTTGTAATAGGTTCCATGAACGAACCCCTTTCGGCGTACCATTCGTACTATTTGAGCGTCTGTCGGATAGACAACGCAAAGGGATGCATAAACATGCACTCAACAGTGTAGCAAGTTGTGCCTAAATACGCTGCTGACAGGTTTTATAACCCCCGTTAGTTAAGGCGCTCCACAAAGAAATCTGCCATGGAGAGGAACAGCTCGCGTGCGTGCGGATCAAGCTCAACGTTCTCGATGGCCGCTTTGGCCTTAGCGGTCAGGTCGAGCGCGTAAGTGTGGGCGTAATCGATGGAGCCGGTCTCCTGGAAGATCTCCACGGCGCGTGCGAGCTGCGCGGGATCATCGGTGCCTGAGGAAAGAATCGCCTCGACCTCGTCGTGGTGGCGCGCATCAGAGAGGGCGTGTACGGCGACAAGCGTGCGCTTGCCCTCGGTGATGTCGGTGCGGAAGTCCTTGTTGGCGGCTTCCTTAGTGCCGACAAGGTTGAGCAGGTCGTCCTGAATCTGAAAGGCGAGGCCTGTGTGTAGGCCAAAGGCGCGCAGCGCTTCGATTTGCTCATCGCTGCCGCCGCCGATAATGGCTCCGGTGGCAAGCGGCGTGGCTCCGCTGTAAAACGCGGTCTTGTGCGTCGCCATGTCCAGGTAGTCATCAACCGAGATATCAAAGCGCCCGTCACGGACCCAACCCAGGTCGAGCGCTTGGCCCTCGATGGTGCGGACGATCATCTCGGTAAGCTCGTGGAGCACGCGCAGCTTCACGTCGGACTCCAGCGTAGGGTCGTCGAGAACCGTCTTGGTGACCATGGTGAGCGCCAGGTCGCCACAATTGATGGCAAGGCCCGTGCCCTCGGTAAGGTGCATGCAGGGCTTGCCTCGACGAAGCTGTCCGTTGTCGGCGATGTCGTCGTGGATCAGCGCGCCCGACTGGAAATGCTCGATGGCTGCCGCGGCGCTGCGGGCGCTCTCAAAGCTACCGCCCACTGCGGTTGCGGCGAGCATGCAGATAAGCGGGCGGTGGCGCTTGCCGGCGTTGGCCGTAAAAGCCGAGAGCGGCGCATACAGGTAGCGCTCGATATCGGCAGAGGTCGCCTGTCCGTCAAAGAACGTGGCCAGATAGTCGTTAATCTGGTCAAAGTGCTGGGCTAAAAAGCTGGTAAACGGACTGGACACGGGTTCTCGCATTCTTTCT
>CABSNH010000240.1 GCA_902478985.1 uncultured Collinsella sp. | reverse complement strand
TGATGTTCCGCAACCAGACCGAGGTCCTGGACCAATATCCCAAGTACTTCGAGACAAGCAAACTCCGCTAACCTGCCAAAAAGGGACAGGTTTATTTTGGCAGGTTTTATCTGATCAAATGCAGCAAGGCGCGGCTCCGCCACAACGGAGCCGGGCCCTTCTTGTTAGCACGTTTCGACAACGGAGCACTCGATGTCAGTCACCAGCAGCGAGCGGGCCGCATTTGCGCCAAGGTGACGCGAAATGAGAGGGCGCTGACCCTCTGGTCGCGCCCTCGAAATTGAACGTCAGATTGGTGTGAATGCGGTCCGCGCAGCGTCAAGCAGTTCCGGCGTTTGGCAAAACGCCGGAACATCCGCTACTCGACGGTAACGCTCTTTGCCAGGTTGCGAGGCTGGTCGACGTCGCAACCGCGTAAGATGGCAACCTCGCGGGCGAGCAGCTGCAGCGGAACGCTCGCCGTGATGGGGCTGAACACGTCGCGGACGGCCGGCACGCGAATGATGCAGTCGGCAATCTTGTTGATTTCCTCGTCGCCCTCGGTGGCAACGACGATAACCTTGGCGCCGCGCGCCTTGCACTCCATAAGGTTCGACACCGTCTTATCGTACGTTGCGCTCTTGGTGGCCACGGCGATGACAGGGAAGCCCGGATCGATCAGCGCGATGGGGCCATGCTTCATCTCGCCGGCAGCATATGCCTCGGCGTGCAGGTAGCTGACCTCCTTGAGCTTGAGCGCGCCCTCGTAGGAAATGGCGGCGCCCATGCCGCGACCCACGAACAGTGCAGACTGCGCGTCCTTGCACACAAGCGCGGCCTCGTGCACGGCCTCGGTCTGCGTATCCAGAATCCACTGGATCTGCTCGGCCGTATCGGAAAGCTCGCGGAACAGCATGCGCGTCTGCTTGGTGGTCAAGCGGTACTTGACCTGTGCCAGCAGCAAGGCCAAAAGCGTGAGGCTCACGACCTGACCGATGAAGCTCTTGGTCGAGGCGACGGCGATCTCCTTGTTGGCCTTGGTGTAGATCACGCCGTCGCTTTCGCGCGCCACCGGGCTGCCCACCACGTTGGTAATACCAAAGACCTTGGCGCCCTTGATACGCGCGTCACGAATGGCGGCAAGGGTGTCGGCCGTCTCGCCCGACTGGGACACGGCAACGACGAGCGTCGTCGGCGTGATGATGGGGTTGCGATAGCGGAACTCGCTAGCCGCCTCGACCTCGGTAGGAATGCGAGCCCAGCCCTCAATAAGGTTCTTTGCGATGAGACCGGCGTGATAGCTGGTGCCGCAGGCGATCACGTAGACACGGTCGATGTCGTTGAGCTCCTCGAGGGACAGGCCCAGCTCATCGATATCGAGCTCGCCGGCGGGGGTCATACGGCCAACCAGCGTGTCGCGCACGACGCGCGGCTGCTCGTGGATCTCCTTGAGCATAAAGTCGGGATAGCCGCCCTTTTCGGCCATGTCCAAATCCCAATCGTTGTGGGTGATTTTGGGCTCAATCACGTTGCCAGCCTCGTCGGTATACTCGACGCCCGCGGGCGTGAGCTTGGCAAACTGACCGTCCTCGAGCACCACGACATCGCGGGTGGCATCGATAAGCGCAATCACGTCGGAGGCAACGTAGGAACCGGTCTCGCCCACGCCGACCACAATCGGGGAGTCCTTGCGGGCAACGGCGATTACGCCAGGCTCGTCGGCGCACACGGCGGCCAAGCCATAGGCGCCCACCACGTGGGTGCAGGCCTCACGCACGGAAGCCATCAGGTCGCGCGTCTCGGCATAGGCCTCTTCGATCAGATGCGCGAAGACCTCCGTATCGGTCTCGCTCTTAAAGTGATGGCCGCGGCCCTCCAGCTCCTCGCGCAGCTCGGCGAAGTTCTCGATGATGCCGTTGTGGACGATGGCGATGCGACCGTCGCAGCTGGTGTGGGGATGGGCGTTAACGACCGAAGGCTTGCCGTGGGTGGCCCAACGGGTGTGGCCGATACCGCAGGTAGCGTCGCTGTCGATGTTGGAAAGCTCGCTCTCCAGACCCGCGACCTTGCCCACGCGGCGGATGACGTCGAGGTGAGCCGCGGCGCCCTCGCCCACCTCGAGCGCGACGCCCGAGGAGTCATAGCCGCGATATTCCATACGCTTAAGGCCCGTGACCAGAATGCTCTTTGCAATATCAGAGCCGGTGTAGCCGACAATTCCGCACATAGGATAAATCCCTTCG
>CABSNH010000239.1 GCA_902478985.1 uncultured Collinsella sp. | reverse complement strand
CTCGGCACGATTTACACCGGCGCCTCCGAGACAGGCACGTTCGCCCGCCTGGATGATAGCGGTGCCGAGTTTGCGGGCTCGGGTTCCAAGGAAGATTATTACGATTTTGGCTTGAACTACGGTAGCGATGCTTCGTCGAGTTCGACCTCTGACGGTCTGGTCCGTCATCGCCATCGCAAGGGCGAGCGCAAAAAGCGTCACACCGGCGCCATTATTGCCGCTGTAGTCGCGGTGCTTCTCGTTGCGCTTGGCGCAAGCGGCTTTATGCTGCTTAACTCGGCAAAGACCGTAAAGAGCGAAGCGAAGGAGGCTGTCGAGATCGTCGGTGGCCTTAAGGACAAGGTCACGTCGGGCGATTTTTCGACGCTGCCTGACGACGCGAAGAAGATCGATGAGCTCTGCGACAGCATGAAGGCGGAGACTTCGAGCCCGCTGTGGACGGCGGCTTCGTTTATCCCGGTGTATGGCAGTGACATCAACGCAGCCCGCACCATGATTGATGCCCTGTCCGATGTCTCGAGCAACGCGCTGGTTCCCATGGCCGATAACCTTTCGCAGGCCACGCCCGGCAAGCTGTTCCAGGACGGTATGATTAACGTATCCGCGCTGCAGGCGGTCGCCGATTCGCTTTCCAGCAGCTCGAAGGTGTTCAAGAGCGCCAACGAGAAGATCCAGGGCATTGGCGATACTCATATTTCCCAGGTGACTGAGCTGGTCGATAAGGCCAAGGACGGCTTTGCCACCCTCAACGGCGCGGTTGACGCGGCGGAGAAGGTCGCCCCCGTCCTTCCCCAGATGCTCGGCGCCAACGGCCAGACGCGTCATTACCTTGTGCTCGCGATGAGCAATGTCGAGATCCGCGCCTGCGGCGGTTTCCCCGGTTCTCGCGGCGTGATGTCGGTGACTGACGGTAAGCTCGAACTGGGCGATTTTGTCAAAGTCGACATGATGAAAGAGCCTTTGAGCCCGCTTCCCATCACCGATGAAGAGGCAAACTTGTTCACGACCGGATGGGGCCTGACCGGATTCAACACGCTCGGATACACGATGGGCGACGTTACGATGACGCCTGATTATCCGCGTGCGGCTCAGCTTGCCAGCGATATGCAGAAGGCCATTGTCGGAGATGACATCGACGGCGTATTTGCAGTCGATCCGGTATTTTTGCAGTATATGCTCGGCGTTGTAGGCGGCACACAGCTTCCTGACGGCACCGTCGTTGATGGAAGCAACGCCGCAAAGGTGCTGCTGCACGATATTTATTGGAATTACCCGGTAGAGGAACAGGACGCCATTTTTGCGGCGGTTGCCGGATCAGCTTTTAACAAGATCGTGGACGAACTGGGCTCCAGCGATATTACTAAGATTGCTGCCGCCATCGAAAAGGGCGCTTCCGAGGGTCGCATCCTCATGTATTCGAGAAATGATGACGAGGAAAAGGCCGCGAAGGCTCTTGGAATATCGGGCGCTCTCCAAACCGATACGTCGGAGGCTCCGATTTTGGGCGTCTATGTGAACAACTACAGCTATTCAAAGATGGATTGGTTCCTCGATAAGCGAGTCACCATCGATTCTTCGGTTGAAAATGCCGATGGCTCGACGACGTATCGAGTGACCACCTCGCTCAAAAACACGATGACCCCCCAGGAGAAGGCCGAGATGCCTGGTTATTTCCAGGGCCATAACGGCATTAGCCAGGATATTGATGATGAGGTGCTGAGGCTTTATCTCTATGCTCCTGCGGGAGGCAGCATTTCGGACATTAAGACTTCGGGCTCCGGTTCTATCGAGATGAACGAAGCGACGCACGATGGCTTGAAGGTTGCATGGGGCGGTGTCCACATGCTTCTTGGACAAGACATAAAGGTCGAGTACACGGTCACGACTTCGAAGGACTCTGGGCACAAAGAGCTTAAGGTTCGTACCACGCCAACCGCTCAAACGTTCGAATAGGATAAGTAAGATATGAAGTACTTTGGCACCGACGGCTTTCGCGGTGAGGCCAACGTTGGGCTGACGGTAGAGCATGCTTATAAGATTGGCCGTTTTGTGGGCTGGTATTACGGTGTCAACCGCGAGCGCAAGGCGCGCGTCATCGTGGGCAAGGACACGCGTCGCTCGAGCTATATGTTCGAGGCGGCGCTGGTGAGCGGCCTGGTCGCGAGCGGTGCGGACGCCTATATACCTGTCTCTTATACACATCTGACGCTGCCGACGAACTC
>CABSNH010000238.1 GCA_902478985.1 uncultured Collinsella sp. | reverse complement strand
ATCGCCCGCACCGGAGGTACGGAAGTGGTTACCCACTGGTGCTCCTTATCGTCGTACGTTTAAACTACATGAGCGCTTTGTATTTTAGCAGCATTAGCTTTACTGCACATAAGAAGCATGGCGGGGTTTTGGTCTCACCGGCCGCGCGCAGGGTTACCTCCCAAATCGTCCTCGGACATGTCGGAGTCCCCGCTGTGCGCTTCGCGCTGCGGGGACTCCTCCGTCCTGCGGAAAGATTTGGGAGGTAACCCTGTGCGCGGCCTGCGGCTACTAAGGAGTCGCCGCGTTTCTATTAGGTGCAGCAAATGCATGCTTGGGAGGGTCTGAATTGCACTTTGTTGGGATGGGCCCGTTTCCCGGAGGAAGCTCTTGCTTGAAATGGGCTTGATTTGATTGTTGCGCAACTTGGATTTGGATTGTCGATTTACAGTGGCCTCGATAGGAACGCCTATGGTTGTGGGGGCCAGTATGAATTGTCCTTATTGTGGAGCTGAGTTGCGCGATGGCATGAGGTACTGCACAGCGTGCGGGGCTGCCATCAATGGCATCTCTGCTGATTCTGAGCTTCGAGTAAAGCCTCGAAACCACGTTGCGGTCATCCTTGCCTGCATGCTGGTAATTGGCATTGTCGGCGGTAGCTGTATGGGTCTTCATCTGCGGCAGGTGTTGTCGCACTTTATATCTGCCCATTCGGAGCACGCCATCGTGCTGAATGTCGCGGCTGCGGGCTGGGACACCGATAACGGAGCATCGCGCGTTCCGATACACATTACGGGCAAGACCATCGACGGAATAACGGTCGACAGGATTGAGTTCATCGCCTCCGATGGCTCTGGCATCAATCTCACGCAAGGTGTCTACACGCTCGAGGCAGCAGGTTCCCCTATCGCTGCGGACGGCACCATCTATCAAATTCCATGCACGAGTGCCACACTCGTCCTCGATGATGCCTTTGCCATGGGTGAAACGATCGATCTGGCCGAGCTTGCAGAACAGGATTCGATTCTCACCTTCTGCCCCATTGATGCCGCCGATGTGACCAATGACGAAATCTATGATGCCGCCCTACTCGCCATGACATATAAAGGCAACGACGCCCCCGATGTTGCCGCACTGTGCCAAGCGGCAATCGGTCGACGTGACGGCACCAACACAAGCGGGAACGCCTTCGAAAGTTGCGGTGAAATACGGATTGATTGAGCCTTTAGGCTGGCAAAACAGTCCTTATTTCACCGCAACTGAAACAGGGGCGCTCTCCAAGAGAGCGCCCCTGCCGGGTTTCCATAGTACTGGCGAAGCAGTTTTATAGTTCTGGCGAAGCAGTCCTTGAGATCCACCTTGCCTTATGCCAAGAACTCCTTGGTGGTCGCCACGATGTTGGCGGCGTCCAGGCCGTACTTGTGCAGGAGCTCGGCACCCGGGCCGGACTCGCCGAAGGTGTCGTTGACACCGATCTTCTTGAGCGGCATCGGGCACTGCTCGCACAGGACATCGGCAACGGCGCTGCCCAGACCACCGATCACGGAGTGCTCCTCGACGGTCACGACGCGGCCGGTCTTGGTGGCGCTCTTGACGATCAGGTCGGCGTCGATGGGCTTGATGGTGTGCATGTTGATGACCTCGGCGTCGATACCCTCGGCTGCGAGCTGCTCGGCGGCCTCGAGGGCCTCGCCGACCATCAGACCGCAGGCAATGATGGTAACATCGGCGCCCTCGCGCATAACGATGCCGCGACCCAACTCAAACTTGTAGGTCTCGGGGTCGTTGATGACCGGCGAGGCCAGACGGGCAAAGCGCATGTACACGGGGCCGTCGCACTCGTAGGCGGCGCGGACCACGGCGCGGGCCTCAACGTCGTCGGCGGGAACGATGACGGTCATGCCGGGAATGACGCGCATAAGGGCGATATCCTCGCAGCACTGGTGCGTGGCACCATCCTCGCCCACCGAAATACCGGCGTGCGTGGCGCCAATCTTGACGTTGAGGTGCGGATAGCCGATGGAGTTACGGACCTGCTCAAAAGCGCGGCCGGCGGCAAACATGGCAAAGCTGCTCGCGAAGGCAACGCGGCCGGTGGTCGCGATACCGGCGGCGACGCCCATCAGGTTGCTCTCGGCGATGCCCACATCGAAGAAACGATCGGGGCAGGCGGCCTTAAACTTACCGGTCTGCGTGGCGGCAGCCAGATCGGCGTCGAGGACCACAAAATCATCGTGCTCGTTGGCG
>CABSNH010000237.1 GCA_902478985.1 uncultured Collinsella sp. | reverse complement strand
GGCTTTGTCTTTCAGAGCTTCAACCTGCTGCCGCGCCTGTCGGTTATCGAAAACGTCATGCTGCCGCTGGCCTACACCAATGTGCCCCGTAGCCAGCGCGAAATGCGCGCCGTGCACGCGCTGCAGGCCGTCACGCTGCCGGTCGACCACTGGGACCACCGCATATCCGAGCTCTCGGGCGGCCAGATGCAGCGTGTCGCCATCGCACGCGCCCTCGTCAATGACCCGCCCATCATTCTGGCCGACGAGCCGACGGGAAACCTTGACTCCGCCACCGGAGCGCTTGTAATGGAGACCTTCCATAGACTTCAGGAGCGCGGCAAAACCATCGTTCTTATCACACACGACCCCGGCATCGCCGCCGAAGCCGACCGTGCCGTGACCATCCGCGACGGTCGCATTCACGACGGCGCGTATATTCCACATGCACCGCGGACCCTGCGCAGCGCCGTAGATAGCCTGCCCATGATTTCCGCCTCCGCTAACCCGCCGAAAGGAGTGATGGGATGAGCGCCCGCGATCTCATCCAGGAAGCCCTTCACTCGCTCGAGGCCAACAAGGGGCGCAGCCTGCTCACCATCCTGGGCATTGTCATCGGCATCGCCTCGGTTATCGCCATGACTTCGCTCATCGGCGGCATCCAAAACAGCCTGGTCAACAGCCTGGGCCTCAACGCAGCTCGTATGGTTCAGATCTATTCGTCCCAAGAACTCACCGATTCTGACGTTCAGAAGCTTCAAAAACTAGTGCCGCAGATAGAGCAGATCGGAATAGTCGACAGCGCGTACACCGAGTACAAGACCGGCGATAAAAGCTATACCGTCATGGCACAAGGTGTCGATAGCGACATGCTCGACGCCGTGGGGGCCAGCAAGCTCGTTGCGGGGCACACCTATTCCCAGGCCGAGTCCCAATCAGGCTCGCGCGTGGCGCTCATCAGCCGCAACGGCGCCGATCAGCTTTACGGCAACGAACAGGACGCGGTAGGCAAGACTATTGAGGTCTCCAACGGCGAGGTACAGATTGTCGGCGTTATCGACGGCGGCAGCGACTCCATGGGCTCGCTCACGCTGTATATGCCACGCGAAACCATCTCTGGGCTGTTTAGCGACGAGAATCCTTCATTCCCCAGCGTGACGGCACTTGCCGCCGAGGGCACGGACATGGATGAGCTTTGTAAGACCATCGAGTCCAAGGTGCGCGCGATGAAGGGCATCGAGGAGGAGGATGAGTATGACAGTGTATCAGCAACATCCATGAAAAGCGCCATCGATACACTCAACTCCTTTATGGGTGCGTTCTCGCTCATCATGGGCTCTGTCGCCAGCATCTCGCTGCTTGTCGGCGGTATCGGCATTATGAATATGATGCTCACCAACGTAACGGAGCGCATCCGCGAGATCGGCATCCGCCGTGCTCTGGGCGCCAGTCGTCGCGATATCACCGCGCAGTTTTTGGCCGAGTCTTCGGCGCTGTGCGTCACCGGCGGACTGTTGGGTGTCCTGATTGGCTATCTGCTGGCCTGGGCTCTTGCGATGTTTGCCTCCGGATCCGGGATTCTTGGCGAGCTAGGTGCCAGCGGGCAAATCACACCGAGCTTTTCAATCGCCACGGTATTGCTGGCCTTCGCCGTCTCCGTCGGCATCGGCGTAATCTTTGGCTTCTACCCCGCTCGCCGCGCGGCAAAGCTCGACCCGGTGGAGTGCCTACGCTACCAGTAAGCCACCACCAACAAGTTGCGGTGAATTAGGGACTGAATATGCTATCTAGTAGCAAAACAGACACTATTTCACCGCAACTTATTTAAGGGCTGCTTGCGCCAGTTCCGGGCGTCCTCCTCGAGCTATTGGCGGATGACGGTCTTGTACGGCTCGAGCTTGCTCGGGGCGCTCCTCCTCGCGGGCGGGAGGACGCGCAGGCGCGGCGAGCGCCTAGCGCGCGAACTCCCGTAAGAGTGCGTCTTCCACTTCCCGAAGCGAAAGGCCCCCGTCTCCCTCGGCGGGACGGGTGACCACGATGCAGCGCGCTCCCACGTCGCGCGCGGCGGCAAGCTTCTCGGCCGTGCCGCCTACGGTTCCCGAGTCCTTGGTCACAAGCCACTGGGCTCCCACCTGCCGAAGCATCGCCTCGTTGAGCTCGCGGGTGAAGGGCCCCTGCATGCCGATGACGTGCGACGGCGAAAACCCCGCGTCGATGCACTTCGTTATAGCACCTGTCTCTTATACACATCTGACGCTGCCGACGAACTC
>CABSNH010000236.1 GCA_902478985.1 uncultured Collinsella sp. | reverse complement strand
TTTGCGTTTATAGGGCCATCACTCCACTCTCACTGTGTTTTTGACCCTCGTTTGTCGCATCTTCTGCGAACGGGCTACAATGTCATAGTCTGTGCAGCATGGAGGTGATTATGGCCGAAGCCGGAATCGGCGTTGATATCGTCGAGATTTCGCGAATGAAATCAATCCTTGAGAAGACACCCGCGTTTGCCCGGCGCGTGTTTACCGATGAAGAGCGCGCGTATTGCGATGCCTCGTCTCGTCCTGCCGCGCATTATGCCAGTCGTTTTGCTTCTCGCGAGGCGGTGCTTAAGGCGCTTGGTACGGGTTTTAGCCAGGGCGTTGGCCGTACAGACGTTTCCGTAACGCGCGATAAGCTCGGCAAGCCAAAAGCGCTGCTTTCGGGTCGTGCTCTTGAAATCGCCCGGGAATTGGGTGTTGTCGAGGTCGCTCTTTCTATTACTCTGACGGGTGACTTGGCTGTCGCTAATGCCATTGCGATCACCGAGGATGCTCGACCTAAACCCAAGGAAGAAAAGGTGAGCACGAAGGAGCGCGTTGCTCAGACATTTAAAGAGGCTCGTTCTGTCTTAGACGAGCTCGAACAGCTGCAACAATCTGCTTTGTCGGAACATCTGGTTGATGATCCGCAAGATATGCTAGGAGCATAGATGAAACCGGTTTTGAGTACCGAAGAAGTCGTTCGTCTCGAGGATATCATCGAACGCGAAGGGACTTCGAAGGCCGAGCTTATGGAGCTAGCGGGTGAGTTTGCCGCCAACGAGGTCTTGAAGCTCAATCCCGATCGGGTTCTCGTTCTGGTCGGTTTTGGTAATAATGGCGGCGACGGTTGGGTTGCCGCCGATATCCTGAGCCATAAGGGTGTGGACGTGGATATCGTTTCTCCGGTTGAGCCGGATGAGATTCCTGCTGCTCTGGCACGTCATGTTGCTCGTCGTACTGCCGGCCGCGATGTGCACGTTTGCGTCGGCCCCTCGCGTGACGAACTCGAGGTTTTGATCGATAAGGCCGATGTTGTTGTCGATGCCATTTTTGGTACCGGTTTCCATGGAAATCTGCGTGCGCCGTTCTCCATCTGGATTCCTACGGTCAATGAATGCGCCGATTGTGTCGTATCCATTGATGTTCCCTCGGGCCTGAATGCCGAGTCGGGCGTTGTTGATGACGACTGCATTCGTGCCGAGCATACGGTGACGATGATTGCGCCCAAGATTGGTCTGTATAGCGCTGATGGCCCTGAGTATGCTGGCGATTTGATCTGCGGCAATCTTTACGACCGTCTTGACGAGGTCATCGATGATGTCGACCACGCCGCCGAGATTGTCGAGCCCGGTGACTTAGTTGATTACTTTGCTCCACTACCTACGAATATCGATAAGTATTCCCGTGGCTCTGTGCTTATTGTCGCCGGATCTGCACAATATCCTGGTGCTGCCATTATGGCGGCCAAGTCTGCAGCTCGCGCGGGTGCTGGTTACGTGGCAGTCGCGGCTCCTGACGCCTGCGCTAATCTTATTCGCATGGCACTTCCTTCGATTCCCGTCTTTGCTATTCCGTCTGATTCCCGCGGCTCCTTTGGCGCCGCTGCGCGCATGACGGTGTGCGAGATTGCAAAGAAGTACAGCTGCGTACTGTGCGGTCCCGGTATGACGACGTCTGCCGGCGCTATGCAGGTGGTTTCGGGCTTGCTCGAGCTTGATGTACCGCTTATTTTGGATGCCGATGCACTCAACTGCCTTGCTAAGATTGCCATTGACGGTATTGATAGTAACCCCGAGATGTATCGTCGCGAGCAGCCGTTGGTTATGACGCCGCACTATCGTGAGCTTTCGCGTCTGGTTGCCGGTGACGAGGTGAACGACCTTGGTACCGCGATTGCGGCCGCGCAGAAGGTCGTCTGGGCTGCAGGCTCCGACAACCTGGTTGTCATTGCCAAGGGGCCGACGACGGCTATCTGTGGCGTTGAGCGTGTGCTGCTGCCGCTCTCGGGTCCGGCTTCTCTGGCAACTGCCGGTTCGGGTGATGTTCTCGCGGGTATTTTGGCCGGCACGCTTGCCACCATGCGCGACGAGATGGATCGTTGGGAGTTGCTGTATTCGTACGCCGTCGCACTTCACAGCTACGCCGGTTTTGCCGCGGCGACGGAGTATGGTGAGAAGAGCGTCATCGCGACCGATCTTATCGACTTGATCGGTCCTGCCATGGAACTGGCGGCAAAGGATGCGCTCGAAGATCTGGGAATCATGGACGAAGGGTCGGATGA
>CABSNH010000235.1 GCA_902478985.1 uncultured Collinsella sp. | reverse complement strand
GAGCCCTACGACAAGACTCCCGAGCACGATGCCCTGATTGCCAAGATTGATGCCTGCAACAAGGCCGACGCCGAGGCTCAGGCTGACCCGCACTTCTTTGACGAGTTCCTGGAGAAGTGGGACCGCGGCGAATACCACGACTAAGGAGGTTCCGGCGTTCTACCGAACGCCAGACCAGTCGACGCTGCGAAGCCATCTGGCGGGCGAGCTGCTCCGATAACACTTTTGCTTGCTGAGCTTGTGTGCTTCGTTTTGGCGGTACCTGGCATTCTGCAGCTTTTTAATTGACGGCTCGCGTTTCTGTGAGGGGGCGCGGGCCGGTTTTCTAAACAGGAGTTCAATATGATTCTGACCGTTACCATGAACCCGTCGATTGATACGCGCTATCAGCTCGACAAGCTGGTCATCGACGATGTTAACCGCGTGACGCCCGAAAAGACCGCTGGTGGCAAGGGTCTCAACGTGAGTCGTGTGCTGCTGCAGTTGGGCGACGATGTGCTTGCGACCGGCCTGCTTGGCGGCCACATGGGTGCCTATATGGCCGAGCTTATGGATGCTGACGGCGTCAAGAACGACTTTGTGCCCATCGCCGGTGAGACGCGCATTTGCCTGAATATCCTGCACGAGGGTAATCAGACCGAGCTGCTGGAGAGCGGCCCGCAGATTGCCCCGGCCGAGCTCGAGGCCTTTACGGCCAAGTTCGCCGAGCTTGCAGCGAAGGCGGACGTTGTGACGCTTTCGGGCTCGCTGCCGCGTGGCGTCGATGCCGGCTACTATGCCGAGCTCGTCAAGATCGCCGAGGAGGCGGGCGCTAAGGTGCTGCTCGACACCTCGGGTGCATCGCTGGAGGCCGCGCTGGAGTCCGACGCCAAGCCCGAGCTCGTGAAGCCCAACCTGACCGAGATTAACGGCCTGCTGGGTACGTCCTTTACGACCGATGATGTCGATGCCCTGCGCGAGGCGCTTGCCGCCGATGGCCGCTTTGCCGGTATTCCCTGGGTTGTCGTTTCAATGGGCGCTACCGGTTCGGTGGGCTTCCATGAGGGTCGCGCGTTCCGCGCCAAGACGCCCGCGATTGCGGCTGTGAACGCGACAGGTTCCGGCGACTCGACTATCGCCGGCTTTGCGCATGCCATTGCTGCCGGTGCCGACGACGTCACGGTGCTCAAGACTGCCAATACCTGCGGCAAGCTCAACGCCATGGACCCCAAGACCGGCCACCTGGTCATGGACCGCTGGGACGAGATCTACAACGGCGTTGAGGTCGTAGAGTTGTAGCGGTTGCGACTCCTAATAGAATGAGCGTGGATAATCTCCCGCTTTTGGTGCCCATACGAGCTCAAAGTGGGAGATTTTCCACGCTCGAGTCATTAGTCATCGGGGACGTTCTTTAATGACCAGTCGTTTAAGAACGTCCCCAATGACTACACTCAAAAACGGCGCCCGCTGGCGATGTTGCCGGCGGGCGCTGTTGTCTTGAAGACGAAATGATCCGTTTTCCTCCGTCCCCAAGGGATCATTACAGTGAGTCGATAAAGCGCTGTTGGGCGGCGCGGCCGGCTTCGTCCCACTTAAAGACGCCGGCGTTGTCGAGCACGTGACCAAATACCACGCCGACCTCCTCGTGCAGGATGTCGATGGCGTTGTCCGCCGTGAGCTCGTCGGCGCGGCGGGCAAAGACGTCCTCGGCCCATGCGGCGTGGCTGCGGCAAAGGTCGTCGCCCTCGAGCGCGCCGGCAAGGTCGTAGCTGGTATCGGCTTTGGCCGCCAGCAGGTGCTCGCGGACAGCGCCGAGCTCGGGAACCAAGCGCGGCGGCAAAATGGCCAGGCCCATGACCTCGATCAGACCGATGTTCTCCTTTTTAATATGGTGATACTCGGCATGCGGGTGGAATACGCCCAGCGGATGATCGCCGGTCGTGATGTTGCAGCGAAGCGTTAGGTAGGCCTCGTAGATCTCGCCGCCGGCGTTGCCGCGGGAGTCGACGCGGCGGATGACGGGCGTCACGGTGTTGTGCGCTACGCCGTCGGCCGTGTGCGCGATAACGCCCACAGACTCGTCGGTCCACTCGCGCCAGGCGAGGATAATCTTCTCGGCAGCGTCGAGCAACTGGGCGCGGTCGTGCGAGCGCAGTCGCAGCACCGAAAGCGGCCACTGCAACACGGTAGCGCTGACCTGGTCAAAGCCGGGCACGTTAAACTGCGAGACTTCGGTGGCATGCATCATGGGGAACTCGTGTGCGCCGCCCTGGAACTGTCTCTTATA
>CABSNH010000234.1 GCA_902478985.1 uncultured Collinsella sp. | reverse complement strand
GCTTGAGAGCCCGAGACGGCGCGTTCGGCCGCGGCGATGTCGTCACGATTGTAAGAACCGGTCTTTCCACCGTTGGTGAGCTCGTCGATTGCGACCTGGTAGACATCGCGCGAGCGCGCGGGATCGCAGCTGACCGGGGAATCGTCATCGAGCATGCTGTCGATCATAGACCAGGCCTCGGCCTCATCCATGGCGTTAGCCGCGCGCGCGATGGTGGGAACGCCATCGTCGGCGTGGCGGCGCTGGAACGCACCGGTCAGGCCGGAGAGAAATGCGGAAGAAGGCTGTGCGGCATTGGCCTGGTCGGCCGGGACCGCAGGCTGAGGTGCCGCCCCCTGCTGCTGCACGGGAATCGAGGCGGTCTTGAACTCGCTGTGGGTCCGGCCAAACTGAGCGGCACCGCCCACAGCATCGGGCTCAAACAGGCGGCCATCGTGCTCGGCACGATACTCGGAAATGCCCAGCGAGGCTGCGTAGATGCCCACGCCTGCCACCGCACCAACGGCGAAGGGAACCGCGCCCGCGACAACCGTCTCGTTGACCGAAGAGAACGGCAACGTCGCGGCATACATCACCACGGGGGCGGCAAGGCCGATCCCGCAGGAAAGTCCGGCAAGGACTGCTCGTTGTGTTGCATCAGAAGAAGCCATGAGCTCTCCCCATCTTCCAGCACCCAAATCGCATCATTTAGTTGGCTGCGCGAGAGAAGATGAAGCGGGACATGCGTCCCAAAGCAACGGTATATGGTTCGTTTCATCTGCGTTTTCCGTCGCGAAGCTTAAAAGTTATTATGCGAAACCGACTCTCCGATTGCAAGCGATGAGGCCGGATTATGGCTCGAAAACTGCTGCTTGTCGGTCATAAGGTCAGAAAATGTTGCCGAGTGGCGCCGTAAAGAAAGGGCCGGGGCATAAACCCCGGCCCGATTGCCCGCTCTTATGGCGATATAGCGTGCGGCTTTTGGTCTAAAACGTCTGCTCGTAGTCGCTGTGCTTTTTGGCCGAGCGCACCAGGAACTCCTGGTTGGTGTTGGTTCCCTTAAGGCCCTTAATAAACGACGCCGCCGCGCGCTCGGTGTTGTTCATACCGGCGAGGATGCGACGCAGGCCAAAGACAAACGGGCGCATCTGCTCGTCGACCAGCAGGTCCTCGTTGCGCGTACCGGAGGCAACGGGGTCGATGGCCGGGAAGATGCGGCGATCGGCAAGATCGCGGTCGAGCTTGAGCTCCATGTTACCTGTGCCCTTGAACTCCTCAAAGATGACCTCATCCATCTTGGAGCCGGTGTCGATAAGGGCGGAGGCGAGGATGGTGAGCGAGCCGCCGTTTTCGATATTGCGGGCTGCACCCAGGAAACGCTTGGGCGGATAGAGAGCTGCCGAATCGACGCCGCCCGAAAGGATACGGCCCGAGGCGGGTGCCGCCAGGTTGTAGGCGCGGGCAAGACGCGTGATGGAGTCGAGCACCACCACGACATCGCCGCCCAGCTCCACGATGCGCTTGGCACGCTCGATGACGAGCTCGGCCACGCGGGTGTGGTTCTCGGCAGGCATATCGAAGGTCGAGGCCACGACCTCGCCCTTGATGGAGCGCTGCATATCGGTGACCTCTTCGGGGCGCTCGTCGACGAGCAGGCAGATGAGGTGCACCTCGGGGTTGTTGATCGAAATGGACTGGCAAATCTTCTTAAGGATCGTTGTCTTGCCGGCCTTGGGCGGCGACACGATCAGGCCACGCTGGCCCTTGCCGATGGGTGACACGATATCGATGGCGCGACCGGTGATGGAATCCTTGCCATGCTCCATGCGCAGCGGCTCGTTGGGATAGACCGGGGTAAGGTCGCCGAACTTGGGGCGGTTGCGGATCTGCTCGGGATCCATGCCGTTAACGGTCGTGATCTTGGCGAGGCCGGCTCGCTTGTCGCCGCCGCGCGAGGGGCGCAGCGAACCCTCGATGACATCGCCCGTGCGCAGGCGTGCGGAGCGGATGAGGTAAGCGGGGACGAAGGCGTCTTCGTTGGACTTCATGTAACCGTGGGCATGGATGATGCCGGAGCCGTCCGGGCGAATCTGCAGGATGCCCTTAATATCGCGGAAGCCCTCGGCCTTCGCGGCGGTCGTGTAGATCTCCTCGACAAGCTCGGCCTTCTTCTTGCCGGTCGTCTCGATCTCGAACTCTTTTGCCTTCTCGCGCAGCTCGGCGACCTTCATGGCCGCAAGCTCCTCGCGCGAAAGCGTGGGCTCGGTGGGGGCGGCGTTGCGCTCCCTAT
>CABSNH010000233.1 GCA_902478985.1 uncultured Collinsella sp. | reverse complement strand
GTTCGACCAAGAAGATTTCCAAGATTCCTTCCGTCGAGATCAAGGGCGTGACGGCCTTTGACAACTTCCTGGCCGATCTTAAGGAACAGCCGTGGGTCGAGGCATGGAACTCCAATATGTTCCTGCGCCTGTTCTTGAACCCGGTCATTTTGGTCCAGAGTCTGCCGATCGTCTTTAAGGGCTTCCTTATGTCGCTCTCGATCGTGCTTGTGGCGTTTCCGCTGGCGATCCCCTTTGGCTTTGCCCTGTCGCTCATGCGCATCTCCAAATCGCGCATCTTGCGCTGCCTTGCCGGCATCTACGTGAATATCATCCGCGGCACGCCGGCATTCCTGCAGATCTATATCGCGTTCTTTGGCCTGCCGCTTGCCGGTGTCAAGGTTGACGACTACGTCTTGGGCGTTATCGTCATGGCCATGAACTCGTCTGCGTACCTGTGCGAGATCTTCCGCGCCGGTATTCAGTCGATCCCCAAGGGTCAAAACGAGGCTGCTCGCTCGCTGGGCATGAATGCCTTCC
This sequence comes from uncultured Collinsella sp., assembly GCA_902478985.1. Taxonomy (GTDB): domain Bacteria; phylum Actinomycetota; class Coriobacteriia; order Coriobacteriales; family Coriobacteriaceae; genus Collinsella. The sequence continues at coordinate 1,760 of CABSNH010000233.1, read as the reverse complement.
AGACGCTGCTCTACGTTATGATTCCGCAGACGTTCCGCAATGTTCTGCCTACGCTAACCAGCGAGTTTATCCTGCTCTATAAGGATACCTCGCTACTCGCCGCCGTGGGTGTGGTCGAGATCGTCATGAACGCCCGCACCATCGTGGCCACGACGGGCTCCATTACGCCGTATGTGGTTGCCGCCCTGTTCTATCTGGTCATTACCCTGCCGCTTGCGCGCTTGGTGAGCGGTCTTGAGGCGAGGCTGCTGGGTACGGCCGAAACCAAAAAGAAGCGTCCCACCAAGAGCGCCGGACAGGTTGTCGCGACGCCCGCCGACCATATCGCTGGTCTGTAAGGAGGTTCTATTATGAGCGAAACCAATAACTCGAACGAGGTCGTCGTCAGCATCAAGAATCTCCAGAAGGCCTTTGGCGATAACGTGGTCCTGCGCGATATCGATCTGGATGTGCACAAGGGCGAGGTCGTCGTAGTCCTGGGTCCTTCGGGCTCGGGCAAGTCGACGATGCTTCGCTGCATCAATCGTCTGGAGCATCCTACGAGTGGCTCGATTGTCGTCGAGGGCGTGGATGTGTGCGCCAAGGGCGTTGACCTCAACAAGGTGCGCACGCACCTGGGCATGGTGTTTCAGCAGTTCAACCTGTTCCCGCATCTGTCGGTCAAAAAGAACGTCATGCTTGCGCAGCAAAAGGTGCTCAAGCGCAGCAAGGAAGAGGCCGAGAAGATTGCCATCGAGGAGCTGACCAAGGTCGGCCTGGCCGAGCGCATCGATTTTATGCCGAGTCAGCTTTCGGGCGGTCAGCAGCAGCGCGTGGCCATCGCCCGCGCCCTGTCGATGAATCCACACGTGATGCTCTTTGACGAGGCCACGTCGGCGCTCGATCCCGAGCTTGTCCGTGACGTCCTGGGCGTCATGCGCGACCTGGCACGCGACGGCATGACCATGATCGTCGTGACGCACGAGATGGGCTTTGCCCGCGACGTCGCCGACCGCGTCGTCTTTATGGACGGCGGCGTTATCGTGGAAGATGGCACGCCGAGCGAGGTTTTCGACCATCCCAAGAGCGAGCGCACCAAGGCGTTCTTGGGCAATATCTCGTAGCCGCTTTATATGACTGACATAGCAGAAAACGGGAGCCGGATGTGATCCGGCTCCCGTTTTTGTTGGGACGCGAATGTGTTTTGGTGCAAAGCGCGTTACGGGCGGAGCTCATTGCCGCTAGGCGAGCTCGGCTCCAAGGGCGCGGCAGGCCGCCTCGCCCTCATCGTCGGGGGCGTCGTAACAGATGACGGAGTCGACCACGTTAACGCCCGCCTCGTCGGCATCGGCCTTCCAGTTGTCCATCCACTCGCCCTCGGCCCACGAATAGGAGCCAAAGAGGACGACCTTCTTGTCGCCGAGAGTCTCCTTGACCTCGTCCCACATGGGCTGGAATTCGTCGTACTCAAGCTCCTCGGAGCCCATGGCGGGGCAGCCGAAGGCAATGGCGTCATAGCTGGCGGCCTTGTCTGCGGAGAAGTCGGCGCAAGAGATGACCTCTGCCTCGGCACCCGCGGACGTGGCACCTTCGGCGACGAGGTTTGCCATGGCCTCGGTGTTGCCCGTGCCGCTCCAATAGGCGACGGCGATCTTGCTCATGTTGAGTCCTTTCGGTTGTGCGGCGTGCGGCCGCGGTTTGTACGTTCTATCGGGTCGCCTGGGCAAGTTGCGCCAAGCTGCAGCCCTGCTGATAGATAAAGGTGAGGTGTTGGGTGCAGG
>CABSNH010000232.1 GCA_902478985.1 uncultured Collinsella sp. | reverse complement strand
TGCGCTTAATCTGCAAGTTTGCGGTTAGCGTTGCGATGAGTTTGGAAAGTTAGGGAAACTGATGTTTGGTAACTTTGCAAAGTAACCGCAACGCTTGAGAACCTTTGGTATTTCTCGGGGTAAACGCAACCATTGCGACAGATTGACCGCCTCTGGGGCCGTGCAAGGCCCGACTGACTGCATGTTCCTGCGCGTTGCGGTCAGTTCGAGGGCATGCCGGCGCAAGCCTTCCTCGGAAGGCTCTCGGACTAGGCGCAACGCCGGGATTGTGGCCGCCCCGCTACTTCAGGCGCGTCAGGGGCGGCTCGCCCCGCCTCTCCCGCTCGACGTCGAGGATCTCGGGCTTGAGCATCAGCTCGTCTCGTCCGACCTCTTGGATGCCGAGGGCGTCGAGCAGCGCGTCCGCCTCCTCCTCGCCGTAGACGAAGCGCAGCATCTGTATGGGCGTCTTGCCGCCGAGGGAGGCGCGGGGGTTGGAGTTGGCATGGCTCATGAGCACGGCCATGTCCGCCCCCGTGAGCTCGTCGAAGGCGAACATGCCCTTCTCCAGGATCTGCCGGATCTCGGTGTGATTCTTCTCGCATCCTCCCTTCTGCTGGGACTGGCGCGGGTCGCAGTAGTACAGGTGCACCCCGAGCTTGCCGTCTTCGATGCGCTCTCCGGCGAGGGCGCCGATGCCGTCCTCGTCGGCGAACTCCTCGCCGTTGTCGGTGAGCACCGTGCGCATCCATCGAGCGTGCATGTCCTCCGGCATGGCGTCCTTCACGGCGGCCAGCCCCTTCTTGACGTTGGCGCAGTCGTGCTCCTCCAGCAGCAGGGCCAGCTGCAGGTGCGACGGGAGGTTGTAGAGCGTCATCACCGCCCGCACGTCTACATTGCGCCCGATGACGCAGTCGAGCTCGGTGCGCGAAGCCCTGCGCTCCTCCGGCAGCTTCAGGAACTCGCCGTGGCTGCGCTTGGGCGAGTGGGAGGTGGGTCTGCGGGGCGCCTTCCTCTTCCGGGGCCTGAATCCCACCTTGCGCTCGAGCTCCAGGTTGGTGAGGCCGCCGTACCCCGCATCGACCCAGCGGTAGATCGTGGAGCGGTGCACGCCGACGACGTCCTCGTAGAGCACCGAGATCTCGTAGGGCGACAGCCCTCGCCCGATCCCGTCCTTGATGTGCGCGAGCGCCGCCTCGGCCCGCCCGGGCTCCATGTCGATGCCCCTGCGCGAGTCGCTCCTGCGCTCGTCGGACGCCCTCTGGGCGACCTGCGCCTCGTAGGCGAAGCGGTTGCCGCGATTGCAGCCGTAGCGGTTCTTCCTGCACCCGTTGCATACCCAAGGCGCCCTTGTCAGCGCGTCGCACGCGGTCCGCTCCGCATAGGCGGGGCAGAAGTCGCGGCAGTCCCGCACGTCGCACCCGGCGCAGAACGCGCCTTCGCGGACGCACTCCGCGCACACGCCCACGCGCTTGCACCAGCTACGGTCGCGGCAGGCTCCCTTGCGGGGCCTGAAGGCCCGAACGTGCCTGTTCTCGCGCACCTCCCTCGACACGGTCGAGGGGCTCCTGCCGATGAGGCGCGCTATGGCGCGGAACGAGTCGCCCCGGTTAAGCCCATCCTCTATCTCCTTCCTTTCCTTAAGCGTCAGTTGCCTGTATCCTTTGTCCATGGCTCTTTCCTATCTGCTACGAACGGCAAGGTTTGGCGACTTAGCACCATAGCGGGAAAGGGCCTTTTTGTTAAATTTGCCGTTCGCTCGGGCCAGATGGCCCTCGCGCACGGCAGGGGACTAACGCCCAATCCTCTTTCTAACTAAGCGCAACCGTTGCGCTTAATCTGCAAGTTTGCGGTTAGCGTTGCGATGAGTTTGGAAAGTTAGGGGCATCTTCCCACATCGCGTGCTTTGGGAAAAATGGTTCGAATTCCTGCGATTTCGGAACGGTTTCGCAGCGCGATAGCGTATAGTATTCATGTGCCCTCGAAGTGAGGGCGAGTGTTGCCGCCATGCAACGCGCAGAGTTACCTCCCCGGCTTAAGGGGAAGAGAAGAGGATTTTAAAATGGCGGAAGGTACTGTTAAGTGGTTCAACCCGGAAAAAGGCTACGGCTTCATCTCCCAGAAGGATGGCGAAGACCTTTTCGTTCATTTTTCCGAGATCAAGATGGACGGCTTTAAGACGCTCGATGAGGGCCAGGCTGTTTCCTTCGACGTGACCACGGGTCAGAACGGCAAGCTCCAGGCAAGCAATGTGGTGAAGCTGTAAATCCTTTTTTACATTCATGCATGCTGAACGGCCTCGCGAAAGCGGGGTCGTTTTTTATTGATGC
>CABSNH010000231.1 GCA_902478985.1 uncultured Collinsella sp. | reverse complement strand
CCTTTTTGTTTGGCTGCGTGGTTCCGGATATCTTCGTGGGCTATATGGTCCCTGGTATCGCCGATCCCATCCCGTACCGCATTACGCACTTTGCCAAGCCTGAGCCCATCCCTAAGCCTCGTGAGCATGAGTTCTGGGATACCTATGTGGCGCCGTTGCTTAAAAGTTCGCCCACCGGTGCGCCGGCCGCGGCGACCTCGATTATCGAGGAACGCGAGCGACTGAATCGCGTGCACTATCCCCAGCGCTACAAGGATGCCGAGCCGGTTGCCGGTCCCGGCGCTCGTGAGTTCTCGCTTGCGTCCGAGGACGTGGCGCAGTCGTTGCTCGATTTGACACTGGGTGTTTGGTCGCATCTGGTGGACGATACCGTATGGAATACGCGCGTGAATCAGTACCTGGAGGCTCATGGCGGCAAGCCGTGTGAGGAGTTCCGCATTAAAAAGCAAGGCGACTTTGACTGGTTTGGCAAGACGCTGGGCATTGTTTCGATTCCGCGTGCGACCGATCGCCTGTATACCGCTGCGACGCGTTTTGGGCAGTATCCCATCCATAAGGAGTATGTGCTCAAGACCATCGGCGTCATGCACGAGATCGTGCGCGAAAACCCCGGCGAGCCCGATCATCCGCCGTACCGCCTGCTGACCGAGGAATTCTTTGACGCAACGTTTACCGAGGTCATCGAGCTGACCGAGGCGGGATTTGCGGCTCGCGTTGCCGCTTCTGACGTTCCTGCAGTCCCCCTGATCGCTAGCTGCTAGCTGACCGGCCTGGCAGTGAACAATTCATCCCAATCGACAAGCAGCTCTTGCCGTAGGGTATCTTCGGCAGTGCGCTCCTGTTTGGTCTTTGGGATGTAGGGGAGCCCCGCCTTTTTATGAATGAGCTCGGCGATGCTATCAAAGCTCTTCTTGTCCTTGATTTGCTCATAGGTTATCTGGATAACGTCATAGCCCATGCTTGTGAGGGCGGTGGTGCGCTCGGCATCGGAGAGGCTTGCGGCTTCGTTGTCATGGGCGGAGCGGCCTTGGCATTCCAAAATGACGCCCATGCTGTCGGTGTTGCTCTCTATGAGGATATCGGCGTAGCAGCAGGTTTTGTCATACAGTGAGCGCGCGGCGTCGCTGAGTGGGATGCGCACGTTGTTGGTGATGCCGATACCCAGGCCGCCCTCGTCACGGGGGAGTGAGACGAGTATGGATGTTTGGACTTCGAAAGGCGAGGCAGTTTGCCCCGTCATGCGTTTTGCGGCCCAACGGAGTTGTTTAACGCCGCGCAGGCCTGCGGCTTGCTTGGCGAACGTGGCGATATCCGTTGCGGTAAGAAGCGGCGTGCGCTTCCACAGGTTAGTGCCATTGCCCTTGGTGTCGACAACGCGTTTCCAACCACAGTCGGGCGGAATGAGCATAAGCGAAATAGCTTCATCGAGTTGTTGTTGCGTTCGCTCGCAGGGCTTAAACACTGCAAAGGAGCCGCACATCTCGTAGCAAGCCATGAGTAACTGGTTGCGTGAAACCTGCGTAGCAAGGTTGAGCAGCGTAAACTCGGGCGACGTGACATCAAATCCATGCTCAGTCTGCCTAAACGACCCCGGAGGCGGCTCTTGGGTTAGCAGACGGCTATGAAATAGCTTTCCGTTCGCGCGCTGTTTTCTTTCGCTCACGAATCTCCAAACTGGTGTGCCGAGCAAGTCTTTAAATACTGGCTGTTTTGAGTAATGCACCAAGCGATGGTCATGGTCAGGCGGCAGGATTGCCGGATAGAGTCCCAGTATCTGGGGCGGGATGCGATAGTACTGAAAAGCCGTGGGTCCGCAGGCAAGAAATGACATGGCAATCCGATCGTTCGAGCGTTGTTTTGGGCTAGAAAGGCTATCGGTTTCGGAAGTGCGGGGAAAAAGACAAACAGGTCAACCACAAGCGGTATTTAAGCCAACTTTACCAGGGGTTTTGTTGAAATAAAAGGGCTTGTGCTCGGGGGTAAGCAATTTTCACCGCACTTCCGAAAACGCAGTCGATTTGGACTTTGCTAAAACGATTTAGCAGCGTCGGTCAAGGTGCGGGTTTGCCACCAGGCGAACACTTTTAGCGCTTGGGACTTTATTTATTGGGCCTCGAAGGGTGGATTTCGCGCTTTTGGTAAAGAAATGAGTGCATGTTTTGCCGTGCGCCGGCATTGACGCAAAGAAAAGGGTCCGGAAGGCGAAGCCTTCCGGACCCTTTGCAATGCAAATCTGCTTGCAAGTACGACTTAACGCACCTGAGCGACGTAAGCGACGTTGGTCGAGGAGACCTTGTCCTCGAGCTGGA
>CABSNH010000230.1 GCA_902478985.1 uncultured Collinsella sp. | reverse complement strand
CACCGTCGCGCTGGGCGGCAATACCGGCAGCCTGGTTCTCGGGATACATCACGTTGAGGTCAAAGGCCTCAGCAAGCTCACAGGGGAACTTGGAGCTGGACCAACCGACCAGCTTACCCTGCTTCTTCGCTTCACGGGCGTCGGCATAGACGTCATCGACGACCTTGCGCAGAGCAAGCACGCCGGGACTGACTTGTTTAGCCATGATTGATTCCTCCTAATGCGATATAGAAAAATTTGATAACGAATGATGGGGATTATTTGTTCTTCAAAGCCTTCTGGTAGGCAAAGAGAGCTGCGCCGAGCGCACCGTTATACTGCGTGAGGGGCGTGGTGTGGATCTCGTGGCCGAGCTGCTCCTGAAGGGCTTTCACGATGCCGTGGTTCTGTGCGACACCGCCGGTCATCACCACGTCGTCGCGCACACCGATGCGGTGGCAGAGGCCGGAAACGCGGCCCGCGACGGACTTGTGGATGCCGTGGATGATGTCGCACTTGTTTGTGCCCATGGCGAGCTGCGAGATGACCTCGCTCTCGGCAAACACCGTGCAGGTCGAGCTGATACCGACCTCCTTGGTCGACTTGTCGCCAAGATCGCCCAGTTCTTCGACCTTCACCTCAAGCACGCGGGCCATGACATCGAGGAAGCGGCCGGTACCGGCTGCGCACTTGTCGTTCATGACGAAATTTTTCATCATGCCGTTCTCGATCTCGATGACCTTCACGTCCTGCCCGCCGATATCGACGACCGTGCGCACGTTCGGGAACAGGAACGCCGCGCCCTTGGCGTGGCAGGAAAGCTCGCTCATCTGCATGTCGGCAAGGCCGTCAAGGCTGTTGCGCCCGTAGCCCGTGGCAAGGACGAAGTCCATCTGCTCGCGCGTCATGCCCGCGTTTTCCAACACCTGAGCGATCGCGCGGGATGGACCCGACGTGCCCGTGCCGACAGCGACGAGGGACTTGGCAACGATCTCGCTGCCGTCTTTTAAGATCACACATTTCGACGCGGTGGAGCCGACGTCGATACCCATGGTATAAATGCTCATTGTACTCTCCGTTTGCCTTCCCGTGCGCTGCGCGGTTCTTGCCTCCGCGCAGCGCCGAGAAAAGCATTGTTGTGATATTTTACTGCGCGTTCAGGGCGTCGTAGTCGCGGATAACGCGCGGCAGCAGCATCTGATGGACCGGGCAGATGCTCTCGGGGTTCTGATAGCAGGCGTTGGCGAAGGCCTGGATGTAGGGACGGATGTCGTTCATGTCGACGATCTCGTCGGTCAGGCCTGCCTTGGCGCAGAACTTCGGGCTGGACTTCTTGGCGTAGTCCTGGATCAGCGCGTTCATCTTGTCGATGGTGGGCTGCAGATCCTCGCCGGCCTTCTCTTCCTTCACGAGACGGCGGGCATACATGGCGGCCGCAGCGGTCTCGCCGTGCATGACGTAGATCTCGGTGGTAGCGGTGCCGATGGAGAAGGCGTTGTTGTCGTTGCCCTGCGGGCCGCCGAGGACGTAGTGCGCCGCGGCGGTGCCCTTGCGGAGCGTGATCTCCATCATCGGCAGCTTGCTGGACTGGATGGAGTAGATCAGGCTCTGGCCGAGGCCGAGGAGCTCAGCGCGCTCAGCGTCGTTGCCGACGTCGATACCGGTGGTATCCTGGACCCACAGCATCGGGATGCGGTCACGCGCGCAGAGGGTGACGAACTCGTTCATCTTGATGAGGCCCTGACGGTACAGCTTGCCGCCCACGCCCATCGCCTGGCCGTAGGTCGCCATCTTGTACTCGGGGTAGTTCATCAGCATGCCCTGATAGTTGGCGACAACGCCGACGAGCAGACCGTCGATCTTGGCAAGGCCGGTGATCATCTCGGGGCCGTAGCCGTGCTTGTACTCCATGAACTCGGAGCCGTCGAACAGACGCGCGAGGACCTCGACCATGTCGTAGGAGCGCTTCTGGTTGAACGGAACGATGCTGTAGAGGTCGTTGGCGTCGAACAGGGGCTCCTTGGGATCGTCGACGCGGAAGAACTCGGGATCGTAAGCGGGCAGCATGTCGATGTACTTGCGGATACCGGCGAGCACGCCCTCTTCATCGGCGTAGACCTCGCGGAAGAAGCCGGTCTCGCCATAGTGGATGGCGACAGTGCCGGGGATGTCGCTCTTGAGGTTCTTCTGCGCCTTGATGAGCGCCTCAGCAGCCTCCTTGTCGACATGGCCCTTGGGGCTCATACCGCCGACGATACCGGCGCCGCCGACTGCCATGTTGGCATCCTGATGCGCGATCAGGATGGTCGGGGAGATGGAGTGATAGCCGCCGCCGGCGGGGTTCGTGCCGTAGATGCCGACGATG
>CABSNH010000229.1 GCA_902478985.1 uncultured Collinsella sp. | reverse complement strand
GTTACGACACACGCGCCGAGGCCGAGGCCGTTATGGCCGACTGCGAAAACCGCGGACGGCGCGGTTTGGCCTGCTACAAATGCGAATACTGCGGTGGATGGCACCTGACGTCGCACCCTTGGAAATAGGCGCCGCATCGGCACGGCATTGACGGAGTGTCAGCCATCGTACGCAAGCTACGGGCGCGGCGGCACCAAAACATCGTAACGAACGGCCTTGCCCGCAAGCTGATAGCTCGGCTTAACGCCGGCAAGCAGTGGCCCCTTCACCGGTCGTTTGATAACGACCTTGCGCGGGTGCACGGCAAGCGCAGCTTCGACCAGCGTCTCCTCATCGGCGCACGGCTGCTCCAGATGATGCAAGAGTTGGAACTTCTTTTTCACCGCCGCGCTCTTGGTGCGCTCGGGAAACATGGGGTCCAGATACACCACGTCGGGGGCGGCAAGCTCGCCCCGCCCGATCAGCTCAGCTACATGGCGAAGGCCGGCAATGCTGTCCTCGCCCGCATGTAAGCGCATGCGCGACACGGCAGCCGCAAGCGCCGGATCATCTGCCGCGCGATCCAAGGCATCCTTGAGGAGCGCCGCAATCACGCAATCCTGCTCATACAGATCGACGGTAAAGCCCGCGGCCGCCAACAGCAGCGAATCCTCGCCAAAGCCCGCCGTGGCATCAATCGCCCATGGGCGCTCGATGCCTTTTGTACGCGCAGCCTTTACCAACAGCTCTTGCTGCAGACGGCCCTGCTTGAGTCGTGGAAGCATGCGGGCAAAATCGGCACGCAGCTCCATCGTGCCGTCGGTGAGCGTGAGGCCCTCGGGCTTCCCGGTCAGTTCAAGCCCCGCGGCCCGAGCAACAAAAAAGGGATCGGCGACGCCCATGGACACTCCTTAACAAGCAAAACGAATACGTGAGCGCCGTTTATGTCGGCACCCAACCGTCCGCTATTGTCCCACATGCGACATGGCCCACAGCATCCCAATGCAAAGCACCGCCATCAATCCCGTGCACACGGCAGCGATCACAGAATCACGCATGCGCCTTCCCAACGACCGCGGCTCATGCACTTGCCCTGCTCCGTACATCATGGCTCCTCCTTAAGAACAGCTCCTTGTTACGGCCTCATCATCGCAGCGCCGCACATGAGCTGCCATCGATTTGCCTTACAGCTGGCTTTCCTTTTTGAAAGGTTGGACCGTACAGGCAAGAGACGCTTTCAAACACATGCATCGCCCCGTTGAACTACAATGTGCTTCACCATATGTGCAGCACATGAGGTGCGCCAGGTTGACGTACCCGTATCGAAAGGACCAGCCATGAGCTCCGCTCGCAAGACTCTCAAAATCCTCGCCCTGATTTATTTTGTTCTGGGCATCGCCAGTATCGTCATTGGAATCACCGGCGTCGCGACCGGCAACCTCGATTCCACGTACGGGTCGAACACCATGATCGCTGCGGTCGTGATTATCGCCAAGGGCCTCGTCGATCTTGCCGCGGGCGTTGCGGGCATCAAGGGTGCCAACAAGCCTTCGCAGGTAGACGGCGCGTTTAAGCTCGGTATTGTTGCCGCGGTCGCCACGATTGCGCAGGCCGTGCTCACGCTTCCCGCGCTCGGCGGTAGCGCCGTCAACATCGGCGCCTTTGTCATCGTGGTGTACGACCTGTTCTTTGTTCAGCAGGCACACGCCGTTAAGGCCGAAAACAAGGACCGCCTGTAGGCACCTGTCTCCCATAGCCCCTGCTATCAAGCAGCTAAAAAGGGCCGATCGCGCATCTCCGCGGTCGGCCCTTTACGTTTGCCTAGATAAAACCTACCAAAATAAACCTGTCCCTTTTTGGCGGGTTGTTAGCCGTGGCGGTACTCGGCGATGATGAAGTCGATGTCGGTTTGAAGGGTGTCCAAGTTTGCCAGGCGTTCTTTGTCGGCAGGGCGCGTGCGATAGTAGTACGGCGTCATCTGGAACACCGCCTCGATATCGGCCTGGGTCTGAAGCGTAATATTCGCAGACACCCGCTGCGTTCCGACCAACTCGAGCTCGGTGGTCTTCGGCAGCTTCTCGTCGTTAAGGTATGGCGTGTCGTAGAGCACTTCCTTAAGCCCAAAGAGATGGCAGGCACCTGGCACCACGGTGTAGAACGAGCCCTCGGGCGCCAGCACGCGGGCAAACTCGCGCTCGTTAAAGGGAGCAAAGAGCTCGGTCACCATATCGAAGGCGCCATCGGCCACGGGGATATCCTTCATGTTGGCCACAAAATAGGTCGCATCGCCGCGCTTGGCGGCCAGGCGCACCATTTCTTCTGTCTCTTATACACATCTCCGAGCCCACGAGACAGGCAGAAATCTC
>CABSNH010000228.1 GCA_902478985.1 uncultured Collinsella sp. | reverse complement strand
ACAGGCCGCGCAGGGCCTTGTCGGAAAAGACCATATACGGCGCCATCTCCAGCTCCGTCGAGATCTCCTTGCGGAGGGCGCGCAGGCGCTCGAACAGCTCGGCATCGTCACCCACGCGCGGGCGCTGATGCAGCTCGGCCTCCTCGCGCAGCAGATCAACCGCACGGCGGGCGCGGGCCGAGGCCTTGCGCTTGGACGCGCGACGTTTAACGGTAAAGGCGAACGCCTCGTCCTCGACCTCGATGGCACGCGGGCCCAGCCCCACGACCGGGTACTGCCCCTGCGAGGTGGCCAGATAACCGCGGCCGCACAGCTGGCCGATGATGTCCTTGATGCGCCCGACCGATTCGCTCGACAGCTCACCGTAGCCGCGGTCCTCGTCCAGATGCATCTGGCGAATGCGCTCGGTGTTGCCGCCGTGAAGCACATCGGCGATCAGCGACTTGCCAAAGCGCATGGGACGCGTGGCCACATAGCGCACAGCGGCGCGGGCCATATCGGTGACGTCCTCGACCTCGAACTGCGTAAGGCAGTTGCTGCAGTTGCCGCAGCCCTCGGCGTCGTCTGCGGTGCCGCCCGCAGCAGCCGCAACCGCATGCTCGGCCGCGGCTTCGTCGCCAAAGTAGCGCAGCATGTATTCGCGCAGGCAGCCGGTGGTATTGCAGTAGCCCTCCATCTGGCTGAGCAGGCGATAACGGTTCTGGAGCGCCCACGCGCGCTGCTCGTCGTCAAGCGCCTCGTCGGCCGCATCGCCGCGGTCGATCAAAAAGCGGCGCATGCGAAAATCGTTACCGTTCCACAGCAAGTGACAGCTGGCCGGATCGCCATCGCGGCCAGCGCGGCCTGCCTCTTGGTAGTAGGCCTCGATGCTCTCGGGCACGTTGTTGTGGATCACGTAGCGCACGTTGGGCTTGTCGATGCCCATGCCAAAGGCGTTGGTGGCAACCATCACCTGAATGTCGTCGTCGATAAAAGCGCGCTGGCTTTGCCGGCGGACGTCGTTGCCCATGCCGGCATGGTAGCGGCCCACGCGAATGCCGCTGGGGCCCAGTGCCTCGGCAAGCTCCGCGGCCAGCGCGTCGACCGTCTTGCGGGTCGAGCAATACACGATGCCGCTCTCGCTCGAATGCGCGATCACGTAGTCGCGCACCCAGGCGGTCTTGGCCTTGTCGCCCATCTCCTCGCAACCAAAGTAGAGGTTCTTGCGATCGAAGCCCGTCACTACCGTCGCGGGATTTTGCAGGCCGAGCATCTGCTGAATGTCCGCGCGCACGCGCTCGGTCGCCGTGGCGGTAAACGCCGCCACGATCGGGCGCCGCGGCAGCGAATCGATAAACTCGCGAATCTGCAAGTAAGCGGGACGGAAATCCTGGCCCCACTGGCTCACGCAGTGAGCCTCGTCAATGGCCACGAGCGGAACGCCGATGCCGCCTTCGGCCGCAGCTTCCTGCGCAAAGGCCAGAAAGCGCGGCTCGAGCAGGCGCTCGGGCGCCACATACATAAGCTGATAGCGGCCCTCGCGCGCCCGCTTGAGCACGGTATTTTGCTGAGCCGGCGTAAGACTGGAGTTGAGATAGCTGGGTCGCGCACCCGCCGCGAGCAGCGCGCGGGTCTGGTCCTCCATAAGCGACAGCAACGGGCTCACCACAAAGGTGATACCAGGCAGCATGAGCGCAGGCACCTGGTAGCAAATGGACTTGCCGGCGCCTGTGGGCATAACGCCGAGCGCATCGCGGCCGGCAAGAATCGCATCCACCATGCGGTCCTGCCCCGGGCGAAACGAGGTGTAGCCAAAATAGGCGCCGAGCGTGTCGAGCGCCATCTGCTGCATGCTATCGGTCATGGTTTCCTAACGTTCAAGTCATCTGCCGCCGATTATACGCCGCCACGCGGACCGGTGCCGCGCCGCTGCCGGCCACGGGCGATGCAATCCAAAGGGAACGAGCGTGGATTTTTGGACACTTTCCGGATGAGCGTGGATAATCTCCCACTTTGAGCACGCCGTTGAGCCAAAAACGGGAGATTATCCACGCTCATTCTGCAAATTGCCGCTCTGGCGGGCTTGCAGCGTCGGCCCGTTACGCGGTTTGGTAAAACCGCGCAACTAGAGCTACATGACCATGACGTAGCGCGATCCCACGTAGTACTGCTTACCCATCAGGACCGGCTCATCGTTGGGACCGGTAAAGCCGGCGCGCAGGTTGAGCAGCGGATCATGCGGGGCAATGCCCAGCTCGGCCGCCTGCTCGGCATTGGCGCGAACGGCCTCGACCGTACGGTAGTCAACCGAGGCAATCGGCGTTCCGCCAACACGCTCGACCTCGGCAAAAATCGACTTGTCCTCAAG
>CABSNH010000227.1 GCA_902478985.1 uncultured Collinsella sp. | reverse complement strand
GCCCTCGAGCAGGACCTGCGAGCCCTCCTCCATGATGTCGGTGATGCACAGGACGATGCCGTCGGCACCCTTCTCGGCGGCGTAGGCGCGCATGGCCTCGCGAATCTCGTCGATCATGCCAAGCGCACGGCTCTTGTCGACAGTCTCGTACTGGCCGATGAGCAGCTTCTTGCCGGCGGGCTCGAACATCTTGATGTCGTTGCCGACCATCTCGGCAGCGGTAAAGGAGCCGGACGGACGGGTGAGGAAGACCTCCATGCCAAACTTGACCGGGTCGACGCCCACCTGCTCGCCGAGCTTGGCGGCGACGGCGCGGTCGACATCGGTGGTGGTGGGGCTCTTGAGCATGAGCGTGTCGGTCATCATGGCCGAGAGCAGCAGCTTAGCCTGGACGTCGGAAAGCTCAACGCCGAGCACGCCGGCGAGCTTGGTGACGATGGTGCAGCTGGAGCCCCAGGGCAGGCAGATGTAGTGCAGCGGGCCGGCGGTCTCGAAGTCGCCGATGCGGTGATGATCGACAACGCCAAAGACCGTGGCGTCCTTAAGGCCGGCGACGGACTGGGCAGACTCGTTGTGGTCGGTGAGGACGACGAGCTGACCGGCCTCGACGGACTCGATCACGCGGGGCTCGGCGATGCCGGCGTCGGCGAGCAGCTTGGCGGACTCGGCCGGAAGCTGACCAAGGGCGCAGGCCTCGTAGGTGTTGCCGGCATACTCAACCTGGTTGAGCAGCTGGGACAGGACGACGGCGCTCATGATGGCGTCGTTATCGGGGTTCTGGTGACCAAAGACAAGAACGTTTGCCATGGATATCCTCCACTTGATATGTGTACTTGGACGTAGCTATGGTAGCACGCCGATGCCGAGCCTTCGCAGACGGAAGGGTCACGGCATATTTTGGGGCAGGCATGGGGGCCAAGACTGTCCCTTTTGCACCGTGTTGGTGCAAAGTAACCTGACCCCCTTGCACCAGCTATTTACCGGCGGCGCGCAGGGCTACGTAGGCGGCGCCGATGATGCCGGCGTCGTTGCCGAGCGAAGCGACCTTGATGGGCGTCTCGCGCGAGGCGGAAAGCGCGTAGCGCTGGAAGTGCTCGCGGACCTTGTCGAGGTAGACATCGGCCGAAGCGGACGCGCCGCCACCGATCAGGAACATCTCGGGGTCAACCACGTTAGCAATAAGCGCCAGGGCACGGCCGAGATAGTCGGCCATGGTATCGGCAGCTGCCAGCGCGAGCTTGTCACCCTCGCGGCAGGCCTGGAACACGTCCTTGGAATCAGAAGGCCCGGTGAGCTCGATGGGCTCGACGCCCGCCTTCTTGCACTCAGCAAGGTAGTTGCTCACCACGCCAGTGGCGCTGGAATACTGCTCCAGATGGCCATGGCCGCCACAGCCGCAGGTGCGCTCCTCAGCCGGGTTCAGGCACATGTGGCCAATCTCACCGCCGGCGCCCACAACGCCCGATACCACGTCGCCGTTGACGATTACGCCGCCGCCCACGCCGGTACCGATGGTGACCATCACGACGTTCTGCACGCCCTTGGCAGAACCGAGCCAGGCCTCGCCCATGGCAGCGGCGTTGGCATCGTTCTCGTACTTAACGACCGCGTCGGGGCAGTGCTTTTGAATGGCGATCCTCAGCTCGGGCAGGTTAATGGCAATGTTGGCCTTGACCTTGGCATCGCCCGATGCCGGGATGGGGCACGGAACGGCCAGGCCAATGCCCGCCACAAAGGCACGCGGAATCTGCGCCTTGGCGACCACCTGGTCGATAGCCTCGGTCACCGCGGCAAAGCCCGCAGCGTCAACGATGGGAGGCGTGGGCACGCTGGCCTTGGCAAGCAGGTTGCCGTCCTCGTCGAACAGGCCCTCCTTAACCGAGGTGCCGCCGACGTCGATGCCGATGTAGTACTGCTTAGGTTCCATGGGAGCCCACCTTTCTCGTTTAAACATTGCCTGTATGGTACCGCTCCCAAGGCAAAAACCTACCAAAAAGGGACAGGTTTGTTTTGGCAGGCTTTATCTGGAGAAACGCGAATGGTCGCTTAATAGGTCGCGCAAGACCTTCCCCAAATATAAAGGCGCCGGGAGGCGGAGACTCCCGGCGCCCGTCAAAGGGACTGTGTTGTCTGTTGGACCGCACGGCCCATCGCGGCGATAACGCCGACTAGGCCTGAAGTACCTGCAGCTGCTTGTGAATCTCGATGAGCTCCGTCGCCATGACGCGCATGGTCTCGGTACCGGCCATCTGGTCCTCGGCATGCAGCAGAATCAACGGGGCCTCGCCGTTACGCTCGCCGTTGGCCTCCTTCTTCAGAAGCCCCATGTGAACATCGTGGCCACCGTTAT
>CABSNH010000226.1 GCA_902478985.1 uncultured Collinsella sp. | reverse complement strand
GCCAGCATGCCTTCTACCAGCTGCTGCACCAGGGCACCGTGGTGGTTCCGGCCGATTTCATCGCCTTCGCCAATACTGCCAACCCTGCGACCGATAGCGGCCAGGACGTGCATGAGCTGTTCCTGGGCAACTTCCTGGCTCAGACCAAGGCGCTCGCCTTTGGCAAGACGGCCGACGAGGTTCGTGCCGAGGGTACGCCCGAGCAGATCGTCCCGGCCCGTTGCTTTGAGGGCAACCGCCCGACGACCTCGATCTTTGGCGACACGCTGACCCCGTTTGCGCTCGGCGAACTCATCGCCCTGTACGAGCACATCACGTTTGTCGAGGGCACGGTCTGGGGCATCGACTCCTACGACCAGTGGGGCGTCGAGCTGGGCAAGCAGCTTGCCAAGCAGATTACCCCGGCCTTCCACGACGACGCCGCCAAGGCCGAGCAGGACGCTTCGACCCAGGCGCTCATCGAGTTCTACCGCGCGCATCGCAAGTAGTCGCTGCTGTTAACGCATCGCGCCTTATAGTCAGGGGCCCGATCCTATCGGATGCGGGCCCCTTTGCTTTGCCGTGGTCCCAGGGCGCACGGCCTTTGTGGAACATCGCCGGGGCGCCGCGCGCTGCGAGAACCCTGCGCCTAGATCTCGGTCTCCGCATGGCCTCGCTGCGCCTCGGGCAGCTCCCCGTAGAGCGGATGGTCTTCGAGCCTAAAGCGCTCGACCTGTTCGGGAGTGCGACCGCGTACAAAGAGCCACGAGCGATCGATTGGCGTCGCCATGAGCGTGCTGGGCAGCGCGTCGGCGCGGTCGGAAAACACCCGGGCACTCTCGGGATCCTGGAACGCCAGCACCAGATGCGTGTCGCAGTTGCCCATGATGGAGCGTGCGCGTGCCTCGCCATAGAGCGCATCGAGCTGGTTGGTCGACTGCAGCAGCAGCGTTGCCCAGATGTTGCGGCTTCGGATAATCGAGAGCACGTTGTCGATCTGGGGGATCTGCAGATTTGCGAAGTCATCGAGCATAAAGCGCACGGGCACGGGCAGGCTGCCGTCGGGCTGCCTATCGGCCTCGCGAATGAGGCCCATAAACGCCTGCGAAATAAAGAGGCCGGTCAGCGGATCGAGATTGCGGTCAATATCGCTCACGGTTACAAACAGGGCGCAGGGGGTGTGTCCCATGGAAGCGAAGTCCACCTGATGGCACTCACGATAGAGCTGTGCCGCACCGTCGAATCCCAGACACATGACCTTTTCGGCAAGGATGCCGACGATGCTCGCGTGCATGCGCTCGGCATTTTGCGTAATGGCGTAGCGCCGCCATAGCGAGAGGGCATAGCTTTGGGGGTCGGTCGTGATCAGGTCGTCAAACAATCGACCCGTGGCACCGTCCTGCAGGTGCTCGATCAGCTTGATGACCGAGCTGATCGTCTGCTCGTCGGCGGGTAGCTGTTCGGTGACGTAGGCGATAAGACACGACAGCAGGTTTGCCGCCGCATGATCCCAAAAAGGCTGGTTGTTGTCCTCGATGGGGCAGATGGCCTTTGCCACCGAGAGGATGTCCTGCTGGTTGGGCCTGCCGTCCGCCTTGCGGCGAATGTGCCTCAGGGGGTTGTAGCCGCAGCGCTCGATGCCGGGCGCAAGGGCCGGGACGGTGTTGAGGTCGGCGAAGTTGAGACATTGCACGCGGTAACCGTGGGCTGCCAGCACGGGTCTCACTTCGCGACAGAGCATGCCTTTGGTGTCGAGCACGATGTAGCTTGCGTTCATTTGCAGCAGGTTGGGCTTGAGGACGTTGCGGGTCTTGCCGGCTCCCGAGGGGCCGATCACAAGTGCATTGTTGTTGAGTCCCGTTTGGCGGGTGTCGCAGGAAAGCGTTCGATCCTTGGCGAGGATGGTGGACGATGCGGACTCAGATGCGGCGAGGCGGCTGGCGAGGTTAGACATGGGCGACCTCCTTGGTGGTCGAGAGGATTTCGTGGGCAAAGCCGAGCTCGACGGCGCGCTCGGCCGAAAGGTAGGTGTCTTTTGCAGTGAGGGACTGGATGCGCTTGGGCGTGAGGCCGCTGCGGTCCGAGAGGATTTGCGTGAGGGTCTTGCGGGTCTGCATGAGACGCCGGCTGGTTTCCTGCAGCGCAAGTGCCGAGCCGCCTGCCCCCTGGGGGATCAGCGGGTCGTGAATCATGAGCTCTGCATGGGGCGCCATGCGAGGCGCATGGCGTCATAGATCGCAAGACCCGATCGCACGCTTCCGCCGGCGCTGGCGACAAATATGGTGATGGGGCGGCTGGGGTCGGTGGCATCGAGCAGGCGGATCTGCTGGCATAGGTCTGTCTCTTATACACATCTCCGAGCCCACGAGACAGGCAGAAA
>CABSNH010000225.1 GCA_902478985.1 uncultured Collinsella sp. | reverse complement strand
ACAGCGGCAACACGCAGGAGGTCGTCGACGGCTGCGAGATGGCGCTGGCCGCCGGTGCCGAGGTCGTTGCCCTCACCGACTGCGAGGGCTCCAAGATCGACAACGGCAAGTGGACTACCTGGGTCTACCCCTGGGGCGAGGGCGTGCCGCAGGCCGAGGTGCCGCAGGGCATCGGCGCTCTGATCGCCGCCGAGCTGCTCGACCAGCAGGAGGGTTACGAGGCGCTCGCCGACATGTACGAGGGCCTCAAGCAGATGGATGCGCTGCTGCCCGCCGCCCGCGAGAAGGTCAACGCCGAGCTGGGCGCCCGCTTTGCCGAGCTCTGCCAGCAGCACAAGTTCTTCTATATCCTGGGCTCCGGCCCCAACTTTAGCCAGACCTACGCCATGGCCATCTGTTCGCTCATGGAGATGCAGTGGCAGCACTGCTGCTACATCCACTCCGGCGAGTACTTCCACGGCCCGTTCGAGGCCACCGAGCCCGGTGTGTTCTACTTTGTGCAGCTTGGCGCGGGCGAGTGCCGCCCCATGGAGGAGCGCGCCCTTGCGTTCCTCAACACGCACACCGATACGATTATGGTGCTCGACGCGCTTGAGTACGGTGTGGGCGACGTGCCTGCCAGCGTGCGTTCGTACCTGGAGCCGATTTTCTTCTACAACATGAGCTGCGAGCTGCGCGCCGCACGCGGCAAGGTCTTCGACCACAGCCCCGAGGTTCGTCGCTACATGGGCATCGAGCAGTACTAGGTACCGGGAATTATCTTTTTTGACGGGGCCTGCGCTGCGCGCGGGCCCCGTTTTGCGTTGTGGCAGCCGGATTCGTGTCTGCGCGAAAACGAAGGTGAATACTTTTCCGCGAAGTGAACGACCTATTTTGGACCCCCGAAGCATCCACACTTTTTGACGCCAAAACTGCAGGGAAAACTCGACGAAACCGCAGGAAACGGCGTCCGAAAAGTGTCGATGCTTCGGGGGCTCGTTTTTACTCGTTCACTTCGCGGAAAAGTATTCACCTTCGATTCGCAAAGGCACTGCGTGAGTCAAAAAAGCGGGCCGCGCCGGGGATTTTCGGCGCGGCCCGCTTGGCATCGCGTTTAGATTCGCAAGGTTGCGGCAGCCAGCGGCCTACTTTGCGTCGTAGGCCTCGGCGTCCCACCAGTCGAGCTGGGCGATGTTGTCGCGGATGTGCTGGCAGCTCTTGTGGAAGCCCTCGAGCTCGTACTCGGACAGGTCGAGCGTGTAGACCTCCTCGACGCCCTCGGCACCGATCACGCACGGCAGGGAGGTAAAGATGCCCTCTTCGCCATACTGGCCGGTCATGAGCGTGGAGGCGGAAAGCACGGCGTGCTCGTTGTGCAGCACGGCGGCGCAGACGCGCGCGGCGGAGTTGGCGACGGCGTACTCGGTGCACTGCTTGCCCTGGTAGGTCACATAGCCGCCCTTGCGCGCGAGCTCCTCGACCTCCATGTGGTCGAAGGCGTACTTGTCGGGGTTCTCGGCCTGAAGCTCGTTGAGGCTCTTGCCGGCGATGGTTGCGGCCTTAAAGGCGGCCAGCTGGCTAAAGCCGTGCTCGCCGATCATGTAGGCGTCGATGGACTTGGGGCTCACGCCGACCTTCTTGGAGATCTCGGTGCGCAGACGGGCGGAGTCCAGACCGCAGCCCGAGCCGATGATCTTCTTGGGATCGTAGCCGGTCAGGTGCCACAGCTCGGTGCACACGACGTCGCAGGGGTTGGAGATGCTCACGAAGATGCCGTCAAAGCCGGCGTCGACGATGCGCTTGGCAAAGGTGCGGGCGGCGTCGGTGGTAAAGAACAGCTCGCCGTCGCGGTTGCCGGCGGCCAGCGCGACCTTGCCGGCGGCGTTGACGATGACGTCGCAGCAGGCAAGTTCCTCGTAGTGGTCGTAGCAGTTGACGATCTTGGTGTTGTACGGGACAAACGAAAGGGAGTCGCGCAGGTCCTGGACCTCGGACGTCACCTTGGCCTCGTTGATATCGCACAGGTACAGCTCATCGGCAATGCCCTGCATGAGCAGGCTGTTGGCGACATGTGCTCCTACGTGGCCCTGGCCGACCACACCGATCTTACGCGTCTGGTACATATATGTATCCTTTCGGCCGAGTTTTTCGCGTCGAACCATTGTAGCGTCCTGTTGCCACTTTGCTAGGCTAAAGCGCTATAGATTTTTGGGCATGCCTTAATCTCTACTTTTGGAGCGATTTGGGCCGCTGACGGTATCGCTGGGCGATGTGCTCGCGCGGATGGCGCTGGTCGTTGTACCATAGCTGCAACTGACTCGTAAGGAGCATCCATGCCCATTCGCATCCCCGACGCCCTCCCTGCCGCCGCGCAGCTCGAGAGCGAGAACATCTTTGTCATGA